>JBFHFI010000126.1:0-6897 GCA_041583675.1 Butyrivibrio sp.
CAGAGGAACTTGATGGTCTTGATGAAAGAGCCAAAGCTTCTGGTGCCACTAAATTATATGTAGAAGATCTTACAGACGAATTCTGTGATGATTATATTGTCCCATGTGTACAAGCACATGCTGTTTATGAAAACAAGTATCTTCTTGGTACTTCAATGGCAAGACCTGTCATTGCTAAAAGACTTGTTGAAATTGCTCGTAAAGAAGGCGCTACTGCTATTTGTCATGGTGCCACAGGAAAAGGAAATGATCAAATTCGTTTTGAGCTTACTATAAAAGCACTTGCTCCTGATTTGAAAATTATTGCGGCATGGAGAAATGAAAAATGGACTATGGATTCTCGTGAAGATGAAATTGAATATTGTAGAGCACATGGAATTGACCTTCCATTTTCTGCCAATACAAGCTATAGTCGTGACCGTAATATCTGGCATATTAGCCATGAAGGACTTGAACTTGAAGACCCATCTGAAGAACCAAATTACAAACATTTATTAGTTCTTGGTAATTCTCCTGAAGATGCACCAGATGAAGGTGAATATGTTACCATCGATTTTGAACAAGGTGTTCCAAAATCAGTAAATGGCAAATCCATGAAAGTTTCTGATATTATCAGAGAATTAAATACTTTAGGTGGAAAACATGGAATTGGTATTGTTGATATCGTTGAAAATCGTGTTGTTGGTATGAAATCCCGTGGTGTATATGAAACTCCAGGTGGAACGATTCTTTATGAAGCACACCAACAATTAGAAGAACTCATTCTCGACAGAGATACTTCAACTATGAAAATGGATATGGCCAATAAATATGCCCAAATAGTATATGAAGGAAAATGGTTCACTCCTCTTCGTGAAGCTGTTCAAGCTTTTATTGAAAAGACACAGGAAAATGTTACTGGACAAGTAAAGTTTAAACTTTATAAAGGTAATATTATTAAAGCAGGAACTACTTCAGATTATTCTCTATATAATGAATCAATTGCATCATTTACTACTGGAGACTTATATGATCATCATGATGCAGAAGGATTTATTAATCTTTTTGGATTATCATTAAAAGTACGTGCAATGAAAGAATTAGAAAATAAAAGCAAATAACTTTCACTTAAAAAGCAGGGTCTAAAATAGCTCCTGCTTTTTTATTATATTTCTTTCATATATTCTCTGAAAAATTGACAGTATTTCACGATTATTATATAATTGCATAGATTATGTATATGAAATTTCCGTCTATAAATTTTATAGTCGGGTAGCAAATCTATCTTTATTTTCCATATAGATTTACAGAAAGGTGTAGCTCCAAATGAAAAGCATTGATATTATTGTACCCTGTTTTAATGAGCAGGAAGGACTATCTCTCTTTTATACAGAAACAACTAAAATAATCAGTCAACTCACCCATTACACTTTTAGATTTTTATTTATTAATGATGGAAGTTCCGATGATACTCTTTTATTACTCAAAGGACTCGCTGAATCTTATAGCAATGTTAACTATATTTCTTTTTCTAGAAATTTTGGAAAAGAAGCTGGAATGTATGCTGGACTTTCCAATTCAATAGCAGATTATGTAATTATTATGGATGCTGATTTACAACACCCTCCTGTCCTTATTCCAAAAATGATTGAAAGCATTGAAAATGGTTTTGATTGTTGTGCTGCATATCGCACCACACGAACAGGAGAAAAAAAATTACGTAGCTTTTTTTCTCAATCCTTTTATAAATTTAACAACCACTTAACAGATACTGATATACCCTATGGTGCTGTTGATTTTAGAATTATGTCCAAAAAAATGGTACAAGCAATTGTTTCTTTATCTGAAATTCAAAGATTTTCCAAGGGTATTTTTAGTTGGGTTGGATTTGACACGGATTGGATTCCTTATGAAAATGTTGAACGTTCCCTTGGTACTACTAAATGGAGCTTTAAAAATCTTATTTCTTATGCAATGGATGGTATTCTTGCTTTTTCTATTGCTCCATTACGCTTGCTTACTTTATTAGGATTTATAATTTCTGGGAGTGCTATTATATATGGAATTTTCATTCTTATAAAAACAATTTTATATGGTGTAGAACTTCCTGGTTATGCCTCAACTATCATCATCCTTTTGTTTTTAGGTGGAATTATAGAACTTTCCATTGGTATAGTAGGTGAATATATTGCTAGAATTTTCACCCAAGTAAAAGGTCGTCCTATTTATATTACAAAAGAAACTAATATTCCATCTGTAACTTCTGAACCTAATGAAAAGGAATCTACAAATGATTAAATATTTAAAAAAATTCAATAATAAAGAAGCTTTCTTATATTTAGTTTTTGGCGTATTAACCACTTTATTAAACTACATTGTATATTTCAGCTTAATTCAAATGGATATAAAATATTATTTTGCAAATATTATTGCATGGATTATTGCCGTACTTTTTGCATTTTTCACAAATAAATTTTATGTTTTTCAAAGTAAATTTCTTCGTATAAATATATTAATCCCCGAATTTATCAGCTTCACAATTGCTCGTATTTTAAGCCTTATATTTGAAGAAGCTTTTCTTTTCTTGACCATTGAACTTTTTGATATGAATCATACACTATCCAAATTATCAGCTAGTGTTTTTGTAGTGATATTCAACTATTTTGCAAGTAAATTTTTTATTTTTAAAAATAAAAAATCTTCAATAAATTCTAACACCAATAACTCAACTTTAAAGGGGGGAAACAATGAGTAGCACAAACAAAACCAAAAAATCAGAAAGAGATGATGCAATCTATGATTTAACCCATGGAAGAGCCGTATATATCATCGCTTTTATGGTTCCTTTAGTTATAATGATTGCCATTTTTATTATTCGAGATATTTATCCTTTTGGTGATCAGACCTATTTAAGGTCAGATATGTACCATCAATATGCTCCCTTTTTCTCTGAATTATGGGAAAAATTACGAAATGGTGAGAGTTTAAGTTATAGTTGGAATATAGGTCTAGGAACAAATTTTATTGCAATTTTTGGCTATTATCTTTCAAGTCCGTCTAATTTTTTAATTGCTCTTTTTCCACAGGAACATATTACAGAATTAATGAATGCCATTATTTTATTAAAACTTGCTGCTGCAAGTCTTACTTGTACCATATATTTATGTTATCACAATCATAATAGACATATCTCTGCTGCTATTTTCGGATTATTTTATGGATTATCCGGTTTTATTGCCGCATACAGTTGGAACCTTATGTGGTTGGACTGTGTTCTTTTACTTCCACTGGTTGTCTTAGGTTTAGAAAAGCTTATTCTTGAAGGAAAAGGAATTCTCTACGCCATTACATTAGGACTAACAATTCTTTCTAATTATTACATTGCAATTATGGTTTGTATGGCTATGATTATTTACTTTTTTGTAATTATTATATCCATGCCAATTCCTAAAGATAAAAGTGATTATGCCAAGAAATTTTTGCATTTTGTTGGATATTCTATATTAGCAGGTGGATTGGCTTCCATTCTTTTATTTCCTGAAGTATATGCATTTGAATATACAGCTTCTAGCAACATTAATTTTCCTACTGTACTCACTCGCTACTTTTCCTTTATTACTATTATAAAAAGACAATTGCTGAGTGTTCCAGTTAGTACCGGTTTGGATCACCTTCCAAATATATACGCTGGCGTTGCTGTATTCTTCCTTTTGCCAATGTATCTTTTAAGTCCAAAAATTTCAAAGCGTGAAAAATCAATAAAAATGTTAGCCATTGTTGCTTTCTTTGTTGCTTTTAATATGAATAAATTAAATTTCATCTGGCATGGATTCCACTATCCTAATAGTCTTCCTTGCAGACAATCTTTTATTTATATATTCCTACTACTATCCATTTGCTACGATGCTGTTATTCATATCAAAGATACCAAAGAATCCTCCATTTCAGGAAGCTTTTGGGGTGTTATATTATTTTTCCTATATTTAGGTAATTCACTCACCGATGAATCTACAGAAATATCCTTTACTTCCATTTACATTAGTGCAATTTTTATAGCCATTTATATAGTTCTTATATTCTTTTATAAAAAAAACACCTTCAAGCGAGATTATTTAATGATTTTTATTTTCTCAATTGCTGTTATAGAATGTACTATGAATATGGAAAATACAGGATATTCCACTACAAGTCGAGTCGCTTATATGAGTGATTATGAATCTGTTGAAACTTTACTTGATCATGTTTCTGAATATGACGACAGTTTTTATCGAACAACAAAATACCGTGGTTATCGTTCTAAAAATGATGATGCTTGGCATAATTTTCAAGGTGTTTCTATTTTTTCTTCCACCGCTTATGCTTCGCTTACTTCATTATATGATTCCCTCGGACTTGAAAGTTCAACTAATTCATATGCAATTAATGGAGCAACCCCTTTAATTTATTCCTTATTTGATGTAAAATATTTTTTAAGTAATTCCGAAATACAAGGTGATTTATACACATTAACGGAGAATATAGATGGAGAATATCTATACACCAATGAACATGTTCTCCCTCTTGCTTTTATGGTTCCATCTTATTTTAATCAGGCTTGGACTTATGATTCTTCTAATCCATTTGATGTTCAAAATAACTTGGCTTATTATGCTGCTGATGTAGAAAATTTATTTACACCTGTATATTTTCAAGATAATATTACAAATGCTACCATTGTTCCTTCTGATGATATGTATTTATATTTATATATATCCAATAAATCTATTGATAAAATTTCAGTCACCATTGATAATGTAACTGAAACCTTTACAGGAATTAATCATGGGCGTACTGTAGATATTGGATATGTAAAAGCTGGTAGTAATATCTATATTACAGATGCCGAAGACGGTGGTTTAGGTCTTCAAATGTTTGCATATGAATTAGATGTTGATAAATATTATGAAACCTGTGATAATTTATCTTCTAATGGATTAGAGATTACTAGTTATGACAACACTTCTATCTATGGAACCATTGATGTCTCATCAAATGGTATGTTGTTTACCACCATTCCTTATGATGAAAGTTATACTGTTTATGTTGATAACGTAAAAACATCATACACTTCCATTGGAGAAAATGCTTTTATTGCTTTTTACCTAGAATCCGGTACACATACGATAGAATTCCAGTATCAACCACGAGGTTTAATAAAAGGTGCTATAATATCCATTATTTGTCTTATAATTTTATTATTACTTATTATTTTCGCATTTGTATTTAAAAGAGAAATTACCGAAAACAATTCTATTTCTTACATATTAACCAAATTAAATAGCAAAAAGAACTTACCTAAAGAAATAGACCAACCCGTTGTAGAAACGATTACCGTTCAAGAGGAGCCAAGTAATGAACCTAATATAAACATTCAAGAGCTTTCATATCCGACAGAATCTAGTGGTAATGAAAAGCAATCATAAACAAGAAAGGAAATGATATTATGAAACTTTGGGGAGGACGATTTACCAAGGAAACCAATCAGTTAGTACATAATTTTAATGCATCCCTATCATTTGATCAGAAGTTCTACAAACAAGATATAGAGGGCAGTATTGCTCATGTCAATATGCTTGCAAAACAAGGTATTGTAACAAACGAAGAACGATTTGCCATTTTAAACGGTTTAGAAAGCATACGTACTGATTTGGATAATGGAAATTTATTACTTTCAGAAGAGTACGAGGATATTCACTCTTTTATTGAAGCTAATTTAATAGAAAGAATTGGAGATGCAGGGAAAAAACTTCACACTGGACGAAGTCGTAATGACCAAGTTGCTTTAGATATGAAATTATATACCCGCTATGAAATAAAAGAAATTGATCAGCTTTTAAAAGATTTATTAAAGGTAATTCTCCGAATTATGACTGAAAACGTTGAAACATATATGCCGGGATTTACACACCTTCAAAAAGCACAACCTGTAACAATTGCACATCATTTTGGTGCTTATTTTGAAATGTTCCGCCGAGACCGAAGTCGTCTTTTTGATATTTTAGAAAGAATGAATTATTGTCCTCTTGGAGCTGGTGCTTTAGCCGGAACCACTTATCCACTTGATCGTGAGTTTTCAGCTGAACTTTTACACTTTACTGGGCCTACTTTAAACAGTATGGATTCTGTATCTGATAGAGATTATTTAATTGAATTATTAAGTGCTCTTTCTACCATTATGATGCATTTAAGTAGATTTTCAGAAGAAATTATTATATGGAATTCTAATGAATATCGCTTTATTGAACTTGATGATGCATATAGTACAGGTAGTTCCATTATGCCACAAAAAAAGAACCCTGATATTGCAGAACTTGTACGTGGAAAAACTGGTCGTGTCTATGGAGCCTTAATGTCCTTACTTACTACAATGAAGGGATTACCTTTGGCTTATAATAAAGATATGCAAGAGGATAAAGAATTAACTTTTGATGCTATTGATACTACAAAAGGTTGTATTGCTCTCTTTTCAGGCATGATAGATTCTATGACCTTCTTAAAAGAGAACATGTTGGCCAGTGCACAAAATGGATTTACAAATGCTACTGATGCCGCAGACTATTTAGTAAACAATGGCATTCCTTTTCGAGATGCACATGGAATTATTGGACAATTAGTACTTTTATGTATTGAGAAAAAGATTTCTCTTGATAATCTACCTTTAGAGGAATATCAGAAAATATCTCCTGTTTTCAAAGAAGATATTTATGAAGCGATTAGTTTAAAAACTTGTGTTGATAAACGTCTTACAACTGGTGCTCCTGGAAAACAAGCAATGTTAGAAGAAATAAAAGCATGCTCCGACTATCTAAATGATTCTAATACTACAGATTTATAGACAATAAAATCCCCTATCTTACAGATTGTATTTTATACTCGTAA
>JBFHFI010000127.1:0-6796 GCA_041583675.1 Butyrivibrio sp.
AAGAAACATTCTAACGGCGAAAAAATAGATTATATTGGGGCTGTCCTTTTATTTGTAGGTGTTTTATTACTTTTTGGACCTCTAGCTGCACAAGCAGCCTTATCACTTTCTCTTAAAATAATTGTTCCTTCTATTCTGATAGGTATTCTTTTGATCTATATATTTATTATTTTTGAAAACAAACAAGCACAACCTTTATTAAAATTAGATCTCTTTAAAATGCCTTTGTTCTCAATTAGTTTATTTTGTGGATTTACATCTTTTATTTGTTTAAATGCTTCTATTATCTTGATTCCATTTTATTTGGAAAATTCTTTGAAAATATCTGCTGCAAATACTGGATTTTTAATGATGATTTCTCCCATTATTGTTGCCATTCTCTCTCCTTTTGCAGGTAAATTATCAGATAGAATTGGTAGTGAAATCATTAGCATGTTTGGACTTTTCATTTTAAGTTTAAGTTTCTTTTTAATGGGATTTTTAACTGAATATTCTAGCATCTTTATGTTTATTATATTTGTTAGTATTATGGCAATTGGTCAAGGATTTTTTCAACCTTCTAATAATTCTTTGATTATGTCCTGTCCCCCTCCCACACAATTAGGGGTTGCAGGTAGTATTAACTCATTAATCCGTAATTTAGGTCTTATGGCAGGTGTTACAATTTGTACAAGTTTATTATATTCTTTTATGAGTATGCATTATGGCTCACCTGTCACTGACTATATTGCAGGACGAGATGATGTTTTTATATATGGTATGAAAAGAATCTATTGGATATTAGGTTTTATTTGTCTCATTGGTGCGATTGTATCTGCAATGCGCTTTAGAATCAAAGATAATCTAAGTATTAACTCCTATTCTTAACCTCAAAAATATTAGATTTCAAGAAACATAAACTTATGCTATAATTACACAATATTTATGAAAGGATTGATTGTTTTGACTTTACAACTTATAATTGGAAGACCTCCCATTACTGATTATCGTTTAGAAAAAGAAATTAAAACCTATGATTTACTTGATTCACTTGATATATCATACACAAGAGTTGACCATCAACCTGCTATGACTATTGCTGACTGCAATGAAATTGATGCTCTATTAGGAGTTCACCTTTGTAAAAATCTATTTCTTTGTAATAAACAAAAGACTCAATTCTATCTTCTTATAATGCCTGGCCCAAAAAAATTCCAGACCAAATATGTATCTAAACAATTGGGAATTGCTCGATTATCTTTTGCTCCAGAACATTTTTTAAAAGATTTTATGAATATCACCCCTGGTTCTGTAAGTATTTTAGGACTTATGAATGATAATACCAACCAGATTCAATTATTAATAGACAAAGAACTGCTTGATGAAGAATATTTTGCATGTCATCCATGCATCAATACATCAAGTTTAAAAATAAGAACTTCTGATATTTTTATAAAATATCTAGATGAAGTCCACCATAAACCGGTCTTTTTAGATCTGGGCAAGGAGTATTTATAATGAACTACAAAATGGTAATTTCATATGATGGAAGCCGTTATAATGGATGGCAAAAACAAAAAAACACAGATAATACTATTCAAGGAAAAATCGAACGCTGTTTAACAGAATTATTAGGAGAAAATATTGACTTATATGGTTCAAGTAGAACAGATGCAGGTGTTCATGCATCCTCACAAGTTGCAAATTTCAAGACAACTTCTGAACTCTCACATCATCAAATCTATCAAGATTTGAACCGTTTACTTCCTGAAGATATTGCAGTCAAATCTATTGAGGAAGCCACAGATAGATTCCATGCACGTTTGAATTCTACGGGAAAAGTATATTCCTATAGAATGTATCTACGTCAAGATTCTCCAGTTTTCCAAAGAAAGTATGCTTTCCATCACCCAATGCCAGTTAAAGTTGATGTTATGAAAACCATGGCTGAAATGCTTGTAGGTGAACATGATTTTATATTATTCAGTGATAACAAAAAAACAAATAAATCCTCCATTAAAACTATCTCTTCTATTGATTTCCAAGAAGAAAATGGTTTTCTTACAATCACTTTCAAAGGAAATGGTTTTATGTACCATATGATTAGAAGAATGATGGGTATGATGATACATGCTGGAGAAACCAATGTAATTCCAAATGATATTTTTTCTATTAAAGAATGGCCAAAAGAATGGCCCCTTGCTCCTGCAAAAGGCCTAACTCTTGAAAATGTAATTTTTTAATTTAAAATCAACTTTTGTGTAGTAGTAATTGCCAAGGCCTCCGGGCCTATATGGCATGATATACTTAATGAAAGTGGATCCATTAAAATATTATGTTCTGGAAATATTTCTTGTACTTCATTCCTGAAAATCTCGCAATTATTCTTTGATCCAGTATATGCCATTGATATATGCACTTTGGATGAATCTCCGTTATATTTATTTCCAATATCTGTTTTTATTGCATCTACCATAATTGATTTCGCTTGTTTTATTGTTCTTGCCTTGGCAAATGTATCTAATTTATCTCCTTGTATCTGAAGAATTGGTTTCATTTTCAAAATTGTTCCCAATGCTGCAACTGCAGGTGTAATTCTTCCACCTTTGGTCAAATATTTTAATGTCCCCACCATAATATATATTGAAGAATTGGCTTTTGCTTCTTCCAAGTATTCTTTAATTTCTATTGCTGATTTCCCATTTTGAGACAATTCTAAAGCATCTAACACTGAATGCTTCTGTGTCACCGATATTCTTTGATTATCAACCACTTGCACTTTTTCTTCATACTCTTCTGAAATCATTTTCGCCGTTTCAAAAGAGCTACTAAGTCCACTAGACATTGGAATATAGACAATTTCATCATATTCCTCTAATACCCTATCCCACATTTCCATAATATCTCCCAAAGATGGCATGGATGTCTTAATATCAATATTATCATTTTCTAACTTTTTATAAAACTCTTCATGTTTTAAATTAATATTCTCAAATAATACTTGATCATTAAAATAAAATGGCATTGGAATCACAAAGATATTCTTTTCTTTCGCCTGTTCAATCGTTATCCCACTATTACTATCCGTAATTATTGCCGTTCTAATCATATTGTTCAACCTTTCATCTTCGCAACAATCGTTTTTTTATCTTTATAAATACTATTAGATGGTGTATATCCTCTAACACTGGACAGGGGATATATATTTGTGTTTTTACCCACAATGCATCCAGGATTTAAAACTGATTGGCATCCAACTTCAACTTCATCTCCTAATATTGCCCCCATTTTTTTCAAACCTGTATCTATTGTAATCTTTGATGTTTTGATTTGCACTAATGTTTTATCTGATTTCACATTAGATGTAATTGATCCCGCTCCCATATGAGATTTATATCCAAGAATTGAATCTCCCACATAATTATAATGTGGAACCTGAACTTTATTAAATAAAATCACATTTTTTAATTCTGTAGAATTTCCTACTACCGCATTCTCTCCTATTATCGCATTTCCTCTAATAAAAGCACAATGTCTAACTTCCGTATAATGACCAATAATGCATGGTCCATGTATATATGCTGTAGGGGCTACGTTTGCAGTTTTTGAAATCCAAATATAATTTTCCAAATAATCATATTCCTCTAAAGATAATGTCTTTCCTAATTCTAAGATATAATTGCTTATTTGAGGTAATACTTCCCATGGATATATATATTTTTCGATTAATTTCTTTGCATTTGTTTCTTCTAAATCAAATAATTGAATATTTTTAAGTTCTTCCATCTTATTTCCTCTATTCTATCTACTCTACCGTAACTGATTTTGCTAAGTTACGTGGTTGATCCACATCGTTTCCTTTTAATACAGCAGTATAATATGCAATCAACTGAAGTGGGACTGCTGATATAATTGGTACTAATAATTCATTGGTCTCAGGCACTCGAATAATATAATCTGCCACATCTTCTCCAATATCTGCACTTTCATTACATACAAGAATCACTTTAGCGCCCCTTGCTTTTACTTCCTTAATATTACTTACTGTTTTTTCAAATAAACCTGATTGTGTTGCTACTGCAATTATAGGTACTAGATCTGAAACAAGTGCAATTGCACCATGTTTTAATTCTCCTGATGGGTATGCTTCAGAATGTATATAAGATACTTCTTTTAATTTTAAAGATCCCTCCATACTTAAAGCATAGTCTAATCCTCTACCAATATATAAAAGATTATCCACGTTCATTATTTTTGACGCTACTAATTGTACTTGTTCTTTATTTTCAAGATATTTTTCTATTAATGCTGGCACTTCATTTAACAAAGCAACTAACTTCGCACATTCTGTAGCTGATATTTGTTTATTTGCATACGCAAATTGAAATCCTAACAAATACATCATAGAAACCTGCACTGTAAATGCCTTGGTAGATGCTACTGAAATTTCAGGTCCTGCGTGAGTATATATAACCATATCTGCTTCACGTGCGATGGATGACCCTTTTACATTCACTAATGCTAATGTCTTAGCTCCTTTACTTTTTGCAAGCCTTAATGCTTCTTTAGTATCTGCTGTTTCTCCAGATTGTGAAATAAGAATAACCAAATCACTTGATTGTAAAATTGGATTACGATATCTAAATTCCGATGCCATATCTACAACAACTGGTACACGCGCTAATTTTTCTATTAAATATTTTCCTACCATTCCTGCATGCATTGCCGTTCCACATGCAATAATATGTATATTTGTAAAAGATGCAAAATCTTCATTAGATAATCCACATTCCGAAAAATCCGGCATTCCATTCGATATTCTAGGCATAATTGTTGTTCGAATAGCTGTTGGTTGTTCATGAATCTCTTTTAGCATAAAATGTTCATATCCACCCTTTTGTGCGGCATCTACATCCCAGTTTGCTGTTTGTAATTCTTTTATTATTGGCTCTCCATGTATATCACAAATTGTAACTTCATCCTTAGTCAATGTTACAATTTCATCTTGTTCAATTAAATAATATTGTTTTGTATATTTTAAAATTGCTGGAACATCGGATGCAATATAATTTTCACCTTCTCCAACACCTATAATTAAAGGACTATCTTTTCTTACTGAAAATATTCTGTCTGGAAATTCTTTAAATAATATTCCAAGAGCGTATGAACCTTCAATTTCTCCAATTACTTTTGTAATTGTTTCAATTGGGTCTCCTTGGTAATAGTAATCCAGCAGCTTTGCAACAGTTTCTGTATCAGTCTGACTTTCAAATACATAACCTTGACTTTCTAAAAAATCTTTTATTTTTGCATAATTTTCAATAATACCATTATGTACAATTGAAATACGTTTATTTCCATGAGGATGAGAATTAATATCTGATGGTTCTCCATGGGTTGCCCACCTTGTATGTCCTATCCCACAATGACCTAATGGTGTACCAATTTTATTCATTTTGTTTGCTAAATTACATAATTTGCCCTGACACTTTTCTACTTTTATATTGTCATGATCAAATACCGCAATTCCTGCTGAGTCATATCCTCTATATTCAAGCTTAGAAAGTGCGTCCATTAAAACTTTTGCACAATCTCTTTCGCCTACATAACCTACTATTCCACACATAGCTGCCTCCTAATTTTGTAATCTATTCGATAAATTATATGCTAATTGTTAAAGTATTACAAATATAAATAATGCCATTATTTATAATACTGAGATACTTGATTAAAATACCTTCCTAAATTCCATTGATTATTTAAATTTTTTACCAAATTTGTATTTTTGGAAATAAAATCTTCTAATTTTTCAAGATATTCCTCTGTAGATATTTCACCTTTTGCAACTCCTGTTAATCCCTTTTCCCAACTAGCTGTTAATCTAGGGTCCAGCAACCTTTTAATAGAACTATTAACTGTATCATAGATCATTTCCCCTAAAATGTCCGGCGTAACAATCTGTGTTTTATTATTCAGTTTAATATATTTTTTACTTACTAACTTTTTCAGGATTTCTGCTCTTGTTGCACTGGTCCCAATTCCACTTCCTTTGATCTGAGCTCTCAGCTCTTCATCTTCAATTAATTGTCCTGCATTTTCCATGGCTAATATTAAAGATCCTGAATTATATCTTTTCGGAGGTGTTGTTTCACCCTCTTTTACAGAGAACTCATTAACTCCTAGTATATCACCTTTTTTAATTTTAGCAGCCATACTTGCCGAAACTTCCGTTGTTGATATTTCTTCATCTTTATTATCATCTGTTTTTTTCCATGAATTAACAACCTTAAAAAATCCTTCTTCCGTTAGAACTTTAAAATTAGAAAAGAATTTTTCATTTTTACAATCCAGTGTAATTCCTATTTTTTTATAAACTGCTGCTGGATAAAAAATACTTAAAAACCTTCTTACAATTGCATAATATACATTTAATGTTTTGGGAGATAATGTTCTTATTGCCCCAAAACCCTGTCCTGTTGGTATAATAGCATAATGATCTGTAACTTGTTTATCATTTACATATCTTGTTTTAATTATATTCTTATAAGTACCAGCATCCATAATTTCTTGTGCAAATATTCCATATTCTGATAAAACTTTTAACCCTGAAATATTTTTACCAATTACTTTTGCTACGGATGTAGATAATACACGCGCATCTGTTCTTGGATATGTTACTAATTTTTTTTCATACAGTTCCTGTGTATGTTTTAATGTCTCATCTGGATTTAATTTAAAAAATCTCGAACAATCATTTTGTAGTTCCGCCAAATTATATAATAATGGTGGCATTTTCTTTTCCGTTTTCTTTGACACA
>JBFHFI010000128.1:0-6785 GCA_041583675.1 Butyrivibrio sp.
AGTAATTGAAAATGTAGATTGGCTTTATAAAGGAAGATATTCACCTGAATTAAACACTATATATATAAGCGGTCTTGATAATGATGCCAAACAAGCAGCCACTAGTATAAAGGACGATGATTTTTTCACCTTGTGCAAAAAATATTACGCAATGGATGGCAACATAGAAGACATGGGATTTGATATTATAATCGAAAAAGAAATATATGATATTTTAATGGAGAGATATTTAAATTATTCTGACGAACCAAATTACTATTTTGAACTTGTTAAAAGTTATACTGATTATTTAGAAAGCACCGAGGAAAAATTCGTATCTGATGAAACTTACCCTGTTGTTTTAGTAAAAGACCCATCTAAAATAGAATTATTGCGCAATGAATGGAAAACTGAAGTTCTGTTGCCTGTAAATATAGAAGAAGGTCCTGAAAAAGAAATTTTAGAAAATAAATTTGATTCTTTGACCACTGAAGAAAGAATGGAAAGAGTTATAAATGATGTAAACCGCTATTTGTGGAACGTTGATGAAAACAAAGAAGAAAATTTCATTTCAGCTATGTTTATAGGATATGATGATGATAATCTAAAAAAATATATAAATGAAACTTATATTTACGAAATACCATCATCTATGAATTTCAACAGCAATGTTATTGACTCGGCAGAAAACGGAACTATTTACCAATGTAATGGCGATACATACGCCTATGTGTATAACCGCATATTTGGAAAAAATATAACAGTAGAAAACCCTTTTAATATTTCACCTTTTGACCCCCCATTAATTGAAACCATCCTTGTAAGTTATGAACAAGTAGAAGAAAATACTTACAAACTCATAGGGGCTTATAGTGGCACTGGGAGAATTGAGGTTACCTTGGACTATAGTAGTAAAGGTATAGTTATTAAATCCATTAAAAGGTATGAAGAAAGTGGAAGTATTGGAAAATTCAAAATAGAAGAAGTTGCAGAAATTCCATCTGGGGATTTAACATTACTTGAAATAACTAACCCAGCTTATGAAAACGAGCTAGAGGATTATTTTACTACCTATCTATTCGTAATTGAGGGTAAATATGATTCAATTGGAGTAAAGACTATTAAAAGCTTGGATTCAGAAGAAGTGGTATATGATTTAGACCTATGGGGAGAAAATATAGTACTAAAAT
The DNA here is from genome assembly GCA_041583675.1 of Butyrivibrio sp. Taxonomy (GTDB): domain Bacteria; phylum Bacillota; class Clostridia; order Lachnospirales; family Lachnospiraceae; genus Eshraghiella. The sequence goes on from JBFHFI010000128.1 coordinate 1,170, forward strand.
ATAAAACAATGTTCCCTACCGACTTTTCACAAGACACACTATTAATAAGATCTGCAGGCGGAAACAAATACACACTTTCACTTAATGATGCAGTTGACAGAGAACCTTATTTGTTTGAAGAATAATTTTCTAATAAAAAATACAGAGGATGGAAAAATTATCCCCTGTATTTTTATTTTATTTTTTAATTAAAATATCTTTTACTATTTTAGTAGCAAGTGATGCATCTGCTTTGCCTTTTGTTTGTTTCATTATATAACCTATAATAGAACCAAATGCTTTTTCTTTTCCATTTAAATATTCACTCACTGCTTTTTCATTTTCTGCTACTGCCTTTTCACATATGCTCTTAAGTTCACCTTCATCTATTCCTTCCATATCACTCTTAGAAATAAACTCCATAATAGGTTTTCCAGTATCAAGCATTTGTTCAAGAGCATTTCTTGCCATGTTTGAAGTAAGTTTTTTCTTTTCAGTCAATATTACTAGTTCATTTAAATATTCAGGAGGAATTGAAATATTAAATTCTTCCTTTTCTTCTTCAGTAGAAATCCTTCTGAAAATCTGACCTAGAATATAATTTGAAACATTCTTTTTGTTTTCAACATTTTGGCTTGCTTTTTCAAAATACTCAGCAATTTTTTTATATTTTACTATAAGCTCTGCATCATCATAGGGCAATCCATATTCTTCAGTAAAACGCATCATTTTTTGTCGAGGAAGTTCAGGAAGCAAACTTTTATAGTTTTCAATTTCTTCATCTAAAACTGAAATAGTCACTAAGTCTGGGTCTCTAAAATACCTGTAGTCGTCAGCATCTTCTTTACCTCTCATACTTTCAGTGATATTTAAATCAGAATTGTACCTTCTTGTTTCTTGGACTACTTTTCCGCCACTTTCAAGAATATCTATTTGTCTTTTAACTTCATATTCCATAGCCTTTGCTATAAAATTAAGTGAATTCATATTTTTGATTTCTGCTCTTGTTCCAAGTGCTTGTTCTCCCTTTTTTCTTAAGGAAATATTAACATCACATCTAAGAGAGCCTTCCTGCATTTTAACGTCAGAAACTCCAATATATTTCATTATGAGTCTTAGCTTTTCAATGTATTCAATTGCTTCATCAATGCTTCTCATATCAGGTTCTGATACAATTTCTATTAAAGGTACTCCACCTCTGTTGTAGTCAATGTATGTATCTCCCCTTTGATGAATAAGTTTGCCTGCATCTTCTTCAATGTGAATTCTAGTAAGATTTATATTTTTACCTGATGATAAAGTAACAAATCCTCCTTCACAAAGAGGCTTATCGTATTGAGATATTTGATAAGCTTTGGGTAAATCAGGATATACATAATTTTTACGGTCCATTTTAGAAATATTTCTTATTTTACAGTTTGTAGCAAGACCTGCCATAACAGCATATTCTACAACTGCTTTATTTAATTTAGGCAAAGTTCCAGGAAGTCCAATACAAACAGGACAGCAATGAGTATTTGGTTCGCCGCCAAATTCCGTAGTGCATTGGCAAAATATTTTTGTTTTAGTTGAAAGTTCAATGTGGGTTTCTAGTCCCGCAACCAGTTCCCAGCTCATAGTCTCACCCCTATCTCTAATTCTTTGTATATAGATGATTTCGAAACTTTTTCATATTGATATGCTACATTTAATATTTTAGCATCATCAAAACTGTTTCCTATTATTTGCATTCCAATTGGGAGATTCTTTTTATCAAAACCACAAGGTATTGAAACAGATGGAAGTCCAGCAATATTTATAGGCACTGTGCATATATCCGTTAAATAAGTTTCAATTGGGTCTTTTGCGCTAAAGTTTAATTCAAAAGCTGTCATGGGAACAGTTGGAGCAAGAATAACATCACAGATCTTAAATGCATCCTTAAATGCTTTTACAATAGCACCTCTTAGCTTTTGAGCTTTCTTATAATAAGCATCAAAATATCCTGCACTTAAAACGTAAGTTCCAAGCATTATTCTTCTTTGAACTTCTTTTCCAAATCCTTCACTTCTGGTTTTGCAAATCATATCATTTAAATCATTATACTCTGGTGTCCTATATCCATAGCGTATGCCATCATATCTTCCTAAATTAGATGAAGCCTCTGCACATGCAAGAATGTAATAAACAGGAAGTGCATACTTTATTTGTGGAAGATTAAAATAAACTATTTCAGCTCCTAATTCTTCATATGTTTTAATTGCACTTTCAATGGACACTCTAACATCATCTCTTATTCCATCGAAATATTCTTTTGCAATTCCTATTTTCATCCCTTTAATACTATCATTTAAAGCATTTACAGCATTTTTTTTACTTCCTTGAGACGTTGCGTCTTTATTATCATAAAGTGAAATTGCATCATAAACAATTGCAGCATCTTCTACATTTGTTGTAATGGGTCCTATTTGATCTAGACTTGATGCATAAGCAATGAGCCCATATCTTGATACAGTTCCGTAAGTTGGCTTCAATCCGACTAGGCCACAAAAGCTTGCAGGCTGTCTTACAGACCCACCAGTATCCGAACCTAGACCATAAACTGCTATATTTCCTCCTACTGCTGAAGCTACTCCTCCTGAACTCCCTCCTGCAACGTGCTTGAGGTTATGAGGATTTAAAGCACCTCCAAAGCATGAAGTTTCGCAAGATGAGCCCATGGCAAATTCATCCATGTTTGTTTTACCTAAAAGTACTGCATTTTGATTTTTTAATATATCCCATACAGTTGCATCATAAACTGGAACATACCCTTTTAATATATTTGAACAGCATGTTGTTTCAATGTCCTTTGTTGAAATATTGTCTTTCAATGTCATTGGAATTCCTTCCAAAGGCATGAGAATTTCACCTCTAGCAATTTTTTCGTCCACTTGTCTAGCTGTCTCTAATGCTTTTTCATTAGTTATATTAACAAAAGCATTTAACGTTTTATTTTCATTTTCTATATTATCAAGATATTTACCAGTTAGTTCCATACAAGAAATTTGCTTTGATTGCAATAGATTGTTTATATATTTTATTTTACTCAACGTTGCACCTCCTACTTTTGAGAACGATGGGCTGACCGTTCTCTGTTTTTAACTAGAAAACAACCATTCACACCGCCGTCTCTATTTTTTAATATGAGTTCTCTGTCAAAGGATTCTAATATTACATCTTCATGGAAGGCGTTCGTAATATTGTTTATATCATCAAAATCTTCTAATTCGCCCTCTTCAACTGCTGATTTTATTGTATCAGCAAAACCGATTATTTCTGACATACTTTCTGTTAACTCTTCTATTTCATCATCTTCCACTGAAAGCTTTGCAAGTTTTGCAATTTTTATAATATCATCACGTGTTACCATAACATCCTCCTATCTCGTTTTAATATGAACCTCTCTAAGTTGCTGTTCTGTTACTTCACTTGGAGCACCAGTCAATAAATCCTGAGCATTACTGTTCATTGGGAATGCAATTACTTCTCTTATATTTTCTTCACCTGTTAAAAGCATTACTATTCTATCAACGCCAGGTGCCATTCCTGCATGAGGAGGAGCTCCATATTTAAATGCGTTAAATAATGCAGAGAATTTTGTTTCTAAATCTTTTTCTGTATAACCAGCTATTTCAAAAGCTTTTATCATTATATCCAAATCATGATTTCTAACAGCTCCTGATGAAAGTTCCACTCCATTACATACAATATCGTACTGATATGCAACTATGTCAAGAGGATTTTTTTCTAACAAAGCTTCTAATCCCCCTTGAGGCATTGAAAATGGATTATGTGTAAATCCAATATTTCCTGTGCTTTCATCCTCTTCATACATTGGAAAATCTACAATGAAACACATTTCAAAACAATTTTCATCTATTAAATTAAGCCTGTTTGCTAATTCTGTTCTTATTTGTCCCGCTAATTTTGGAGCATATTCTTTTTCATCAGCAATGAAAAACAAAACGCAGCCTGGTTTTAAATCTGCAAGTTCTGCAATTTCCTTCTTATCTTCTTGAGAAAGGAATTTATCAATAGGGCCATGATAATTCATATCTTCATCAACCTTAATATATCCAAGTCCCTTCATACCAATTTTCATTGCATAATCCAGCATGTTCTCAAAAAAACTTTTAGACTGTGATGCACAATTTGGTACATTTATAGCTCTTACTGTCTTCTTTTTAAAAGGTGCAAATCCTGTTTTTAAAAACATATGACTTATATCTATTATTTCAAGAGGATTTCTTAAATCCGGTTTATCTGTTCCATATTTTATCATAGATTCTTTATAAGGTATTCTTGCAAATGGAGGCTTTGTAACTTTTTTTTCTGTAAATTTAGAAAATGTTTCATAGAGAACTTCTTCTGCCACTGAAAACACATCTTCTTGTGTTGCAAAGGACATTTCAAAGTCAAGTTGATAAAACTCTCCTGGTGAGCGGTCTGCTCTGGCATCTTCATCTCTAAAGCATGGTGCTATTTGAAAATATTTATCAAATCCTGATACCATTAAAAGTTGTTTAAACATTTGTGGAGCTTGAGGAAGAGCATAAAATTTACCTGGATGCTTTCTGCTAGGTATAATGTAATCCCTTGCTCCTTCTGGTGAAGATGATGTAAGTATTGGAGTTTGAATTTCTAAAAATCCCAAATCTGTCATCTTGCTTCTTAAAAAAGATACTATTTGTGAACGAATAATAATATTTTTTTGAACTTCCTTATTTCTTAAGTCAAGGAATCTATACTTCAAACGCAAATCTTCCTTTGTATCCTTTGATGTTGCTACATCAAATGGAAGTTGAGCCTTAGTTCTTCCAAGAACCGTAAATGTATCTGCTTCAATTTCAACGGAGCCTGTATCTAGTTTTTCATTAATAGTGTCATCATCTCTTTTAATTACCATACCTGACACGCATATTACACTTTCCTTGGTTACTCCTTCTAATAATGTTTCATCCTGAACAACTACCTGTACTATACCATATTGATCTCTTAAATCAACGAATTTAATCCCTCCGTGATCTCTTACATTTTCAAACCATCCAGAAACCCTCACTTCTTTTCCTATGTGGCTTTCTCTAATTTCTCCGCACGTATGTGTGCGGTATTCATTTGCTCTCATATAATTATAATCCTTTCAAAATATATTTTTTGATTCTTATTTTTTCATAAAAAAAATCTCTTTCATCCCTGAAAGGGACGAAAGAGATTATCATTCGCGGTACCACCCTAATTAGCATATTGCTATGCTCACTCTAAAGACACAAACATGTCTATGCCTATATATCGCTAGGATGCGTTTGAGCCTACTTTTGCAAATGCAATTTGGGTCAAAAGCTCAAGGATGTTCTTCATTGTAAGATTATTGTAATAGACTTTCACCACCGCTATCTCTCTGCAACTAAATCTTAAATTACTCTTCCTATCATCGCTAAATAATTTAATTTATATTTAATTATTATATACAACTTCACTCATTTGTCAAATGGTAATTTTTTACAATTAATTCCGGGAGTTTGACAGTTGAATAATAAAAAAATCGCTAAGGTCGTTGAAATGACTTTATTTTTTTGTCAAAATTTTAAAATAATTGTTGCGTAGTTTGTCGTATTG
>JBFHFI010000129.1:0-6657 GCA_041583675.1 Butyrivibrio sp.
ATATCATTTCCTATAATCACTCCTACATAATCAAACTCTAACCCTTGAGATGTATGTATGCAGCCAACTTCATTCACGGAGCTATCATCTATTGCATATGTCTGGCTATTTCCAAGATTCCAACTCATCTCAAAGTCACCAATTTTAATATCATGAATATCCGAATTGTTTTTTCCTTCTTTTAGCCAATTCCAACAATATCCCGCTAATAACCTTGCATGATTTGACTCTTTGTTTTTTTCAACAATCATACTATACACTTTATTTGGAGTGTCACAAACACGAATATCATAATCAATATCATCCATTTCATAATTTGCTGTTTTTCGAATATCCAACACATCATCCAACCAAGCCAAATATCCATCTGACCCATTGCACCTAAATTGTGAAACCAATTCCATTTTATATACTTGTGAATTTTCTTTTTTTGCCCAATTCTCTATTTCAGCTACGCTGCCAATATCACTCAAAGTCACCCTTTGACTTTCATCAATAAAAAACACACTGCATTTTGCTACGTGTATAATCTCCTTTATTTGATTTTCTCCCATATTTTGAAACATTCCTGATTTTTCATTTAAACGATGTGCCTCATCTACAAGAATAGTATGTACCATATCCTTATCTGCCTGTGTATAAATTCCCGAACCTTTGAACATATTATCTACAGAACTTTTCTTCATTACACCTTTTAATTTCTGCAAATATACATTTCTTGGAGCGCTATTTTTTGAAACATACTGTACAAATTGTCCTTCACCCGTTAAATCCGAAAGAAGATTCATTGCAACTACAGTTTTCCCAGTCCCCGGTCCTCCTTCAACAATAATTGTTCTTTTCTCATTATCTTCTAGACATTTTTTTGATAATTCTACAATATTTTCATATACTACCTTTTGTTCATCCAACATCACAAACTCTTGATTTCCCTGTAGCATACTCGCAATGGCATTCTGCAAACTTTTAGATGGTCTTATTTTCCCTTGGTCAACCATATAAAGCACTTCTTTATCGTCCCCTGTTACAACACATTTTTTTATAAATTCACGTAGTTTTGAAACTTCTCCTCTTGTAAAAACCGGCGAATCTTCAAGATACATTTTATAATGATTATTATCTAATGGGTCTTTTTCTCTTCTACGGTAATTATGAAGATATGCGCATGGATGAATTTCAATATTACTGTCTTGCACTGACTGATTATAATCACGAATCAACATGGAATAAGACCACGCCTGATAAGATGGATGAACAACTTCTCTTAATGCATTTCCAGTATATGTCTCAACCATCGCATCTTTTTCCAAAATCGCATTCAGTTTATCCCATTGCTTTAATTCAATAATAATAACATTCGGTTTCTCTTCTTTATTGTATCCGGTTACTATAAAATCAACTCTTTTAGATGTCTGGGGTATATTATACTCTATTGCAATCCCGGAATTATCTGGTATTTCGTCATCATTAAGCACTTTATACATATACTCTAGGGAGTTCTCCCATGAACGAAATTCATTTTGTGCCGTATGTCGTTTCATCTTGGTGTATATATTATTTTCAATTGTAACTGCTATCGTATCCTCTTCCACACTTTTTAAAAAATCTGTTTTTATTCCATCATAAACAATCATTTTACTTCCCCATTTTTCTCTATCTCATAACACCATACAATTTATCCTATATAAACAATACTTCACCCATCAAAATAAGCCCCTTAAAGAAACTTATAATTCATCTTGATGTCATCATTTTCACATATTGATTATAATATAAAATAACAACTAAATCCACTTTAGAAATATGAACTTCCCAATCTTATACTTTTGATTGTCCATGCACGAAGAATTAGGGACAATATAAAAACCAGCTAATGCATATTCACATTAGCTAGCCTATTTATTATTCGCTAAATTGTTCCATCCCTTCTGTCATAGAACATTCATATGTAGATCTATTCGCGCTAATAATATCAGTATACATATCATTCGGATCTTCATAACCAGATACCGAACTCCACCAACCAAATTTCAATGATGTAGTTCCAACTATTGAATAATAATCAGAGCTTGTTATATTTCCATCACTGTAAATTATAATATCTTCTATTTTTACAGGAATATAAATTTCCGTATCTTCAAATTCACCTTCTAAAGAGGATACAATTGTTTTATACACAACATAAGCGTAATTTTGATTAAACCATCCCCCATTTATTAAAACAAATGTACCTACATATTCTAAACCCGAATTAGATATTTTTAATCTTTGCTCTGCATACTTTGATTCAATATATATTGATGCCTCTTCTTGTAAATACATTAAAACATCATCATCAATCTCCTCAGCCGATGCAAGGTATCTATTAACATTTTCACAAACATAATCTTTTGATGTTTGTGTCAAATCATACCCATAATAAATTGCATCCTCTTTATCCATCGATAAAGTAATTGTAACCGTGTCTCCGCTCCTAATATCTCCATTATTTTCATAATTAAAATTATATGCAGACAGGAAATCATCCTTACCCGTATATTCTAATGAAATCTTAACAAATGGTGAAGTTCCCTCAAATGAAACCTCAAGATTTTCAAATGGATCCAGTTCTACTAATTTTTCTAATCCTTTTACCTCAAACTCAACTTGTTCTCCTGTCAATATTAATCCATATTCATCTGCGACATCTTTATCATAGGTAATGGTTGCAGTAACTATATCTCCATTTGATAGATTTTCTTCCCTATCAAGTTCAACATCTATAGAATAAAGCAATTCATAAGTTGAACCATATGTGCTTAAACTATTATATATATCTTCCCAACTAGGATAATCATCATCATCGTAATCATCGTCAACATCAATTTCCAATACCTGATTTATTGCTTCCGTAAGCCCATCTGAATCTTTATACACATAAGCTGTTCCATATCCTTCATATCCTTCAAAAGAAACCGTTAAATAATCTTCAATATTAATTGTACGCTTTTTCTTGTTGTTGATTGTAACAAGCACGCTAATTAATACAGCTATAATCACAACTACTGCCATAATCAAAACAACTATTTTTTTATTGGTTTTTAATTTCTGAATAATAGGTTCAACCTTACTCTGAACCCTTGAATTAGATTGTCCCACTACCGAATAAGGCCGTTCTTCCTTCTCTTGTGCTACCTGATTTGATTCAGCTATATTGACTCCACAATATGTACAAAATATCGCATCATCCTTCACTTCTCTTCCACATTTACCGCAAACTTTCATCCTTTCCTCCTCTTATATGAATTTATTTTTAAAATATTATATCATAAAACATATCGTTGTCAATATTTTATTAATATCATTTTATACAACATTCAAGTGAAGTTTTTATGAAATTTGCACATGTTTTTTCATTCTAAAAGAAGCCAGAAAATTATTCTTGTATTATTCGCATCTTTACCAACGCTTCTTTTTTTCCATGAATACGTCCAAGCCCATACATTAACAATGTAGCGCACAATAAGTTAACCCATCCTATCTGAATATAATTAAATGAGTTTACAATTCCTATTATTAAATTTGCAGCCCCTACCCCGGCAAGCATTTTACCAATTCGATTCAGATGTGCAATCTTAGAATCCAAGTCTGAAAAAATATTAAATTCTCCATCTGATATTTTCTTACGAAAATAAATCCACTGTACCATTCTCCCAATATATTCTGCTCCTGTTTCACTCATAAATTCAATATAGTTCTGATCATAGCTATGCATTTCAAGACGTACTATATATTCTTCTGCTTGGCATTGTACAAATCTATATCTACAAAAACTCACACCATCTAAAACCCATCCTTGATTGGCCATTTTATTCAACCACAATTCCTCTTTATCAAAATCCCATACCCAAAACCATTTATAAATTGTTTTTATTTCTTTCATTATAAGCCCTCCCTTAATATCGTTTCTCCATTTTCTACCATCTGTCTCAACCGATCTAATTCGTTTTGCAAAACTTCGAGTCCTTTTTCTGTAATCTCATAGACTTTCTTTCTGCTTCCATCTTTCACAGGAAGTAATACAATCCATTCCTTTTCACACATATTGCTTAACGCTCCGTATAAAGTACCCGCAGCTAACTTTACTCTTCCTCCTGACAATTCTTCAGCGTGTTGCATAATCCCATATCCATGTTGTGGTGTATATAAGGATAAAAGTATATAATAGCTTGCTTCTGTAAGTGAAATACTCTCATTCATCATTTGCCTCCTTTCACTATATCGACACTCGTTATAACGCAATACAATTATATCGTCTACCGATATAATTGTCAAGATTAAAAAATTAATTTCAAATAAGACCTAATACCGATCTCTTGCATTCCACTTCCCCATAATTTCATGACAAACCCTAGCAAAATGGAAAAGCAAAATCTCATATACGGACATTCTGAATTTTATACAATTAAGTGAATTGTTTCATATGCCCATTGACTCTCTTGCAAAAAAACGCCTTAATAACTTTCAAGCTAGAAACTACAAAAAAATACATATGCCGGATATACAAATACATGTAGCCCTTCAAGGCCCCCATCTAATAATTATCAATATAGAAAAGGTGATTTTACTTATTATGACACGTGGCATAGTGACTCCTTATCATAAATAAAAAAATATTGTCATTTGATTGTTGTAAAATAAAACAAGAGCCTATAAAGTCGATCAATATTATCTTTATAGACTCTTGTTCATTATTCAATTATAAACCCAACTAAAACATAGTATCTGACACCTATTTTAATGCCTTCTACTCACCACTAATTTTTTCACAATATACTTTTATTCCATCGCTAATAAGCTTTGCTGTTCCTACTCCAAACTTATCCATATTCTTTTTAAACCTTTCATCTTCAACATACATCTGACCCAGTCCCATTAAAATATCATCGGTGCAGTCATAATAGGTATCTGTGATATATTTCTGCCATGACACAACCAATTTCTGAACTGCTTCATTTCCTGGATCATTTCCTATTAACTTTGAAAAATTTTTAAGCAATTCATCCATCTGTTCACTTACCTGCTTCCAATCTTCCTTATTATAACCAACGGTTTTCTTTTCACTCTGTTTGTAAGCATCTGTATTCCCCCATCGATTTTCGACTTCTTGAGCATATTTTTGTCTGGCCTCATCAATTTCTGTCATATCAAATTCTTTAAAACTCATAGTATTCTCTCCTTCCATATTTTCAGTTAGAAGTTTAATCAGCTTATCGAGCCTTTTTCTTTTTAATATTAATAACTCTCTCTGCTTTCTTAAAGCTTCATCTTTGCAATAATCAGAGGTATTTATAATCTTCACAATCTCTTTTAATGGGAAATCCAATTCTCTGTAAAATAAAATCTGTTGTAACTTTGCAAGCGCTTTTTCATCATAATATCTATAACCGGTTTCAGATATTACGATACTTGGCTTTAATAATTTTATTTCATCATAATAGCGTAATGCTCTTACACTGACTCCTGATAATTTCGCCATTTCACTAATGGAACATCTCATTTCGTCACCTCCTAAAAGAATATTACTCTCTAACGTAACGTGAGAGTCAATACCATAAATATAATTTTTATTCAACTACTTGAATTAGCTGCTCTCCTCTATAATAAAGTTGTACTTCAAAAAGCTCTTTTTCCTCATTTAAAAGCTTAGGAAGGAACACTTTATCCCCTTCCCATAAGTTTAAACTCATAACTTCCTTTTTATTTATCCAAGCTAATTCCCCTTCATTACATTCTATCATCTCCCCTTTATACTCAGATGCTGTATACAAATACATAATTTCATCCTCATAAATATCTGAGTAAAAATATATTTTTCCTCTAAACTTATATTTCGTAAGTGTAAATCCCGTCTCTTCTTTTACTTCTCGAAGCAAGCACTCTTCTTTACTCTCCCCTCTTTCAAACTTACCCCCAATACCAATCCACTTTCCTTTATTTGGATCCTTAAATTTTTTCGTTCTATGAAGCATCAAATACTTATTATCATTTTCTATATAACATAATGTTGTTTCTCTCATATATTGCTCTCCTCCTTTACACTCTATCTATTTTATATCTTTCGTTCATCTTTTATTATCTAAAACCTGATAAAGACAATTATTATTTTCTATATTATAGCTATCATTATTTTAAATAATAATTTCAAACAATTCAATATTTATATTATTTAGAGTTTCTTCTCATAAAAAAATCTCTGCAAATGTAAATTTTCAAATACACATTTGCAAAGATTTTTAAACTTATTATTAAATTCTTGAAAGGAATACGACTAAAACTACATAATTAAAATTTTTATTATGTATTTTATTCTACCTTCTACCGTTCAATAACATTTATTGATTTAAACGGTAAGATTTGAAAGGATATCTGTCAAAGCCTTTCCACTACTTGTATGACACCTAACAACATTTGTATTTGATTTTTCAGCCTCTGACACTGCACAACGCACCATTTTGTGGGACACAGTATTGGTAAAAAGAATAATTAAATCCGGCCTGCCAATTTGATTTCTCATGTTTCCTGACATTTGGGTGAAAATTTTAGCTTTACATTTATGGTCTTTACAAATCTTTTTATATTGACAAACCATACGGTCATGTCCTCCAACGATTACCA
>JBFHFI010000130.1:0-6568 GCA_041583675.1 Butyrivibrio sp.
ACAATGCATTAACCATCTTCTAAAAGTAATTCCATTGGTTTTATTATTAAATTTTTCAGGATATATTTTATAAAAATTATTCAATTCTGAATTTTTCAAAATTTCTGTATGTAAATAAGCAACTCCATTTACACTATGGCCAAAATGCATATCCATATGTGCCATATGTACTCGATTAAAAGCATCAATAATATATACACTTTCATCTTTAAACTTTGCCCTTACTCGTTTATCTAATTCTTTGATAATTGGAACCAACTGAGGCACTACTTTTTCAAGATATTCCAATGGCCATTTTTCCAATGCTTCGGATAAAATTGTATGATTTGTATAAGCACAAGTTGCTGTTACAATTTCAATTGCTTCATCCATCTGAATTCCTTTTTCTGTTAATAATCTAATTAATTCTGGAATCACCATGGATGGATGTGTATCATTAATTTGTATTGCTGCATAATCTGCAAGATCATGTAGATTACTTCCCTTGGCTTCACATTCATCAAGAATTAACCTTGCTCCATTACTTACCATAAAATATTGTTGATATATTCTAAGAAGATTTCCTTCTACATCACTATCATCTGGATACAGGAATAATGTAAGATTCTTAGCAATATCCGATTTATCAAAACTAATTCCATCCTCTACTACAATGCTTTCATCCACAGTTTCAATATCAAATAAATTCAATTTATTTGTTGTATTATTATAACCTGTTACATCAATTTCATATAATCTTGATTTTACTTTTAAATTTCCAAACTCTACTTCGTATGTAATATTTGTTTTATTTAACCAACTATTTTTTTCAATCCATGGATTTGCTTTTTCTTTTTGTAAATTATTTTCAAACACCTGTTTAAACAATCCCATATGATAATTTAGTCCAATTCCATCACCATTTAATCCCAATGTTGCGATAGAATCCAAGAAACAAGCTGCTAATCTTCCAAGTCCGCCATTTCCCAATGATGGTTCTGGTTCCATCTCTTCAATTTCATATATACTTTTACCATTTGCATGTAATTCTTTTTTTACACTATCAAAAACGCCTAAGTTAATAAGATTATTGGATAATAATTTACCAATCAAAAATTCTGCTGAAATATAATAAACTTTCTTTTTCCCCTGATTGTTTGGTTTATCCTGTGCAAGTGTTTTTGTCATTTCTAATAGAGCTACATAAATTTCCTCATTGGAACACTCTTTAATTGTTTTTCCGTAATTATTTTCACAAATATCTGCTAACATATAATCCTCCTTATTAAAATACCATTTATTATTTGCTCTTCCATATATTTTAGTTAATTCTCGAAGTTGATTTCTAATTTCTTTGGAATATTCACCTTTTTGCATTCTCCATTTCCAATTATTTCCAATTGTAGAAGGCAAATTCATTCTTGCTGAATTATCCTTTTTTAAAAGATCTTGCATTTGTATTATAACTGTATCTGCAACACTCATATACATATGACAAATTAAAGACTCTACAATATCTTTTTTCTTGCTAACGCCAAGATATTTCTTCATATAAAATATATTTTCCTTTGTTGCATTTTCAATATATCCTTTTATCGTTTCATTATCATGAGTTCCAATATATACCACATAATTTTTTTCATGATTATGCAGTGCATGTTCATTATTTGTATTTCCATCAAAAGCAAATTCCAACACTTTCATTCCTGGATACCCTGATTTTTTTACCAATGCTGTTACTTCTGGAACAACAACTCCCAAATCTTCAGCAATTACTTTCGCATCACCAATCACACTATCAATCGCATGAATTAATTTAATGCCCGGTCCTTCTGCATAAAAACCTTTTTTAGGAACGTCATTAACTGGAATATTATAGTATCTAACAATACCTATAAAATGATCAATACGAATGACATCATATAATTTTGCAGAAGCTTCCATTCTAATTTTCCACCATAAGAAATCATCTTTTTCCATTATTTCCCAATTGTAGATGGGATTTCCCCATTTTTGACCATAATCAGAAAAAGCATCTGGGGGGCATCCCGCTACATTTACTGGCCTCCAATCCTTATCTAATTGAAAAAGTTCATGATTTGCCCAGACATCAGCACTATCCAATGCTACATAAATTGGAATATCTCCTATAACACTAATCCCTTTAAGGTTGGCATATTCCTTTAATTGATTCCATTGTTCATAAAATTTAAATTGTAAAAATTTATAAAACTCTATTTGATTAATTAATAAGCTTTCATATTTTTCCAATGCTTTTGGGGATCTAAAACGTATCTCTTCATCCCATTTTAACCACTCTTTATTGTTGTATTCTTCTTTTATGGACATAAACAAAGCATAATCATGTAACCATATTTTATTTTCTTGTAAAAACTTTTGATATTTAGGGTCTGTACTATATGATGACTTTTCAAAAGCTTTTTTTAATAATTTAAATCTTTTATAATAGATCAAATCATATTCTATATATTCTGGATTTTCTCCCCAATTAATATTTAAAACCTCTTCTTTCTCAAGAAGGCCTTCTTCTATTAAATAGTCTAAATCTATAAAATATGGATTTCCAGCAAATGCAGAAAATGATTGATATGGGCTATCTCCAAAACTGGTTGGCCCCACTGGCAATACTTGCCAATACATTTGTCCGGAAGATTCTAGCAAATCCACAAATTCATATGCTGCTTTACCTAAGGTCCCAATTCCATAAGGGGAAGGCAAGCTACTTATTGGAAGCAAAATACCTGCTCCCCTTGTTAATTCTTTACACATTCTGCATACCTTTTCGACTAAATGGTTGATAAGATTTTATAATATATCAATTTAATTTAGACGGTTCCTTTCCTATAAATTTCCTTTAATCTGAACTAGATACTTTATAACTCAATAATTGTATTCTAATATCAAAAGCATTTAATATCTTGCAATATCACGTCATTTTATGGTACAATCCTATCAAATTTAGTCAACTACTATGAAAGGACAAATTATGAATATTCCTGAATATGAAGATTATCACGAAAACAAATCCCATGGAGACCCTCTTTTTCCTTATAATACTTATCTTTGTACAATTCCTTTGGATTTTCAAGATGTCCCTCTCCACTGGCATAATGAAATGGAAATTATCTATATAAAAAAAGGAAGAGGCCTTGTCTCTATTGACTTTCATTCCTCAATTGTTAGTTCCAATGATATTATTATAGTAAAACCTGGTCAATTACATGGCATTTCACAATTAGATTCTTATTCAATGGAATATGAAAACATTATTTTTTCAATTGATATGTTGGTTTCCAAACATGTTGATTCTATTTATAATGAATTTTTTGTTCCTTTTTTATCTGGAAATATTGGTTTTCCATGTATTATTCATCAAACCGACCTTATTCATAATTCTTTAAGCCAATGTTTAAACAAAGCAGATACCATTTGTTCCAGTTTTGAAAAAGGATATAAACTAGCCCTAAAATCTTACTTATATGAATTTTTTTATATTTTATATAAATATTCAGATAGTCAAACATCTCAAACAAAACATAAAAACATTGATAAAGTAAAAAATATTATTAAGTATATTGAAACAAATTATCAACACTCTATTACTATAGAAGAAATAGCAAATATTAGTGGATTTTCCGCTTCTCACTTTATGAAGTTTTTCAAAAAAACAATGGGCACTTCTTTTATTGATTACATAAATGATTATAGATTATCTATGGCGTCTAGAATCCTAATATCCTCAGATGATACCATAATAAATATAGCCGCCGATTGTGGATTTGATAATTTATCTTATTTCAATCGAATGTTTAAACGAAGATTTGGTATTACACCAAGTCAGTATCGTAATTCCAATCTAAATACATAAACCCCCGCATATTATTTATGACAACTAATCTTTATATTTATTATGTAAGTTTTTCTATTCATCCCCATAAGCTTTGCTCTTAATTATATATATATTATACATCAATATCCTAAAAAACACGATAATCTATGTTTGAATTTATCATACCTGATTACGAGCCTTGGCTTGACCTTTGAATATTAAAGTGATATTCTTTTAACAAATTATATAACTTTATAAATTATAAGGAGAATCAAATCAATGGCAAAAAATTTCAAAGAAATACTAGCAAAAGTAAATGAATGTTCAACAAAGACTGTTGCAGTAGCTGTCGCTCAAGATGAAGCCGTTTTAGAAGCTGTAAAAGCTGCAAAAGAAAGAGGTATTGCTGAATCCATTTTAGTTGGAGACGCTGATGCTATAAAAGCTATCGCTGCTAATATCAATATGAATCTTAATGATTTTGAAATTATTGATGTAAAAGATGTTGCACAAGCAGCCTTAACTGCTGTAAAATTAGTGCATGATAAGAAAGCTGATATGTATATGAAAGGATTAATTGACACCAAGGGATTCTTAAAAAGCGTACTAGATAAAGAAGTTGGCTTAAGAACTGGAAAGCCTTTATCTCATGTCTGTGTTTTTGATGTTGACACAATGGATCATCTTCTTTTCTTAACAGATGTTGCTTTTATTCCTTATCCTACATTAGAAGATAAAGTCAATATTATTAATAATACTGTTGAAATTTGTGAAGCATGTGGAATTAACAATCCTAAAGTTGCTCCTTTAGCCGCTGTAGAAGTTGTAAACCCTAAAATGCCTGTAACTGTTGAAGCTGCCGAACTCACAAAAATGAATAATGAAGGTGTCCTCAATGGATGTATTGTGGATGGTCCCCTGTCATTAGATCTTGCTATTTGTCCTGAAGCCGCAAAACATAAAGGTGCTGAAGGTCGTAAAATCGTAGGCGATGCTGATGTTTTATTATTCCCAGATATTCATGCTGGTAATATCACTTACAAAGCAATGGTACATACCGCAAATGTAATTAATGGTAATCTTATCACCGGTACTGCCGCTCCTGTTATTCTTACATCACGTTCCGATTCTTTTGAAGTTAAAGTTAACTCTCTTGCACTCGGAGCACTTGTTGCTGAATTTATGAGCTAAAAAAATTAAACACACATTTTAAAATCGAAAGGAAAACAACATGTCAACATTTAGTTTAATTATTAACCCTGGTTCAACCTCCACAAAAATTGGAGTATTTGAGGATGAAACTCTCCTATTTGATGAGACTTTAAGACATCCAACTGAAGAAATTACAAAATATGACAGTATTATTGATCAAAAAACCTTTAGAAAAGATATTATTGTAAATTTCTTAAAAGAAAAAGATTTTGATATTAAAACTTTAGGTATGGTAGTCGGCCGTGGTGGTTTGTTAAAACCAATTCCAAGTGGAACCTATGCTGTTACTGATGCTCTTATCGAAGACCTAAAAATAGGTGTTCAAGGACAACACGCTTCTAATCTCGGTGGTATTTTAGCAAAAGAAATTGCTGATTCCATTGGCGTTCCTTCATACATTGTAGATCCTGTATGTGTCGATGAATTAATGGATATTGCAAGATACTCTGGTGTTCCAGAATTACCAAGAACAAGTCTTTTTCATGCTTTAAATCAAAAGGCTGTCGCTAAGCGCTATGCTTTAGAAGAAAATCGTCCATACGAAACAATGGATTTAATTGTTGTTCATCTTGGTGGTGGTGTTTCCGTAGGTGCACATCACAAAGGTAAAGTAATTGACGTCTATAATGCCCTTGATGGTGATGGTGCTTTTTCTCCTGAAAGAGCTGGTGGTGTTCAAAGTGGTTCTTTAATTAAGATGTGTTTTTCTGGAGAATACACAGAAAAAGAAGTATATAGCAAATTTGTTGGAAAAGGTGGTTTTGCAGCTTATTTTGGTTCTAATGATATGCGTGAAATTGAAGATTGGGCAGATGAGGGACGTGAAGATGTAATAGAAGCTAGAAATGCCTTTATTCTTCAAATTTCTAAAGATATTGGATCTATGGCAACTGTCCTTAATGGTAAAGCCGAAAAAATTATCATCACAGGTGGCATTGCATACGATAAAGGCATTGTAAAAGGCCTAAGAGAAAGATGTGAATGGATTGCACCATTTGTACTTTATCCAGGCGAAGATGAACTTCTAGCCCTTGTACAAGGTGGTCTTAGAGTTCTTCACGGACAAGAAACGGCAAAAATATACTAAATTTCTAGCAAATTGAATTATATTGTTTTTTTTTTCATTTACTATACAAAATCAGCACTTTTTATGATAAACTTATAAAAGTGCTGTTTTTTATGTTCAAAAATAAATATTAAACGAAAGAGGAAAGCAAATGGAAGGATACAGATTTTTACTAGATTTAGCTCTAATACTATTTAGTACCAAACTTTTGGGACTACTCACAAAAAAATTTCAACTACCTCAAGTTGTTGGAGCATTGTTAGCGGGACTTGTATTAGGACCAACAATGTTAAACATTATCTCAGAAACATCATTTATTCAAGACTCTGCTGAAATTGGTGTTATTGTACTTATGTTCTGTGCCGGTATGGAAACAGATATTCATGAACTCAAAAAAAGCGGAAAATCTTCTCTAATTATTGCAATTGCTGGTGTTTTATTCCCTTTGATTGGTGGATATA
>JBFHFI010000131.1:0-6508 GCA_041583675.1 Butyrivibrio sp.
AAAAAGCATCTTTATAATTTTGTTTTTCCAGATATCCTGCCAAAAACCCTGCTACCATAGAGTCCCCTGCTCCGACAGAATTGATAACTTTACCCTTTGGTGCTGTACTTTCTAGAATCTCTCCATTTTCAGAAAGTAATATAGCGCCTTCCCCAGCTCTAGAAATTAATACATTTCGGGCTCCCATATCTTTTAATTTTAATGCACTTTCTATAAATTCTTCTTTTGTATAAATTCCCTTTTGAAATATATCCGATAACTCATGGTGATTTGGTTTTATCAAAAATGGTCGATATTTTAACGTTCGGGCAACCAAGTCCCCCCTTGTATCCAACACTACTTTACAATTTGTTTTTGCCACTTTTTCTAATATCTCTTCATATATATTTTCTGACATAGTACTAGGTATACTCCCAGACAATACTAATATATCATCTTGTTCAATCTTTTTTAATTTAAAAAATAATTCATCTATATAATACTTCGTAATTTGTGGCCCTTGTCCATTGATTTCCGTTTCCAGATTCATCTTCAACTTGATATTAATTCTTGTAATTCCATCTTGTATTTTAATAAAATCCGTCTTACATCCATGTTCTTTTAATCTTCGTTCTAATTCTTCACCTGTAAATCCACCTATAAACCCAAAAACTGTACTTGGAATTCCCAAGTTCTTAAGTAACATAGATACATTAATCCCTTTTCCCCCTGGCAATATTTGTTCTGATGTTGTTGTATTTAATTGTCCTACTGATATTTCATCTAATGTTACATTATAATCCAGAGAAGGATTTAAGGTCACAGTATAGATCATTATTTATTACCTCACAACTTTATATTTTATTCAATTATATTAAAAAGCCTTGTATAAAACAAGACTTTTCAGGAATACTATTCTTTTATATAGGAACAACAATAATCTGAAACCACTTCTGTCTTCATCTTAAAACTACTATTTGGCGCTATCTCAAAAGAAGTTCCTTGTTTATAAGATTTCCACTCTGATTCTCCTGGAAGTAAAGCAATTAATTCTCCCTGAAGCACTTCCATAATTTCACCATCGCCAGTCCCAAATTCATATTCTCCAGGTAAAATAATACCAAGTGTCTTTCTCGTTCCATCTGCAAACCATACCACACGACTAGTTACTTTTCCGTCAAAATATACATTCGCTTTTTTTACAACTTTTACATTTTCAAATTCATCCATCTTATATCTCTCCTAGGCTTTATTAATCTGCTCGTTCAGATTCTATAGTATATTAACTTAAAATCCTAGGGTTTACTATAGCTAAACATAATTCAATTTAAAAATAATTATTAGAGTTGTTTTCCTTGTTATTATTTATATTTTCGCCTAAAAACAATTCTTTTTTCAAAAGTTTTCTCAAAATCATTTTATATTGAATTCCTTTTACCACCAAAAATGCAAATACAAATGCTTCACCAATTGCCACCATCAATAAACTTGTAATACCTAAGACTCCTGTTGCTTTATCACCAAAAATAATAATAGAAGATAATAAAATCCCCATTCCTATTGTAATCGGAGTTAAAACTCCATATAAAAATCCATATTTTTTATTGGTATATCGCACAAACTTATCTTGTGTCATAGTATGTTTCATATTGATCTTATTATAATGTTCTTGCATATTTTTCACTATATTTTTTTCATTTTTCCACATAGAACTTCTGATCATACGATATAAGAGTTCTCCAATCATTGCCATTGTTGCTACTCCTAAGGATAATGCTATTAAATCTCCCAAGTAAATATACATTCCAAAATTCCATTCCGAAATCAAAAAAGCACATAGAAAAATTGGTATTGCAATAATAAGAGAAGCTATAAAATAATTTTTATACCAACTACTCAGATTTTTCTTCTGATTCTCAATCCCGATTTTATCTTGGTAAATTTTCATAAATCCAGTTCCTATTAAAATACCTACCAAAGGCAATCCATTAAAAGCCTCTCTAAACAAATCGTTAGTCTCTCCCACAAAAAAATTAATAACTCCAAAAAGAACCCCAACTAAACATAAGAAAAGAGAACCTGCCATTAAGGCTGAAAATATATTATTAATAGGCCTAAAAGGAAATGTATATCTAATATACTCTTCGCAAAACCCATCCAAATCCTTTCCAAAAACTCCTTCTATTGCCTTATCTTCTTGTTGTGCTGATAAAAGCATTGTCAATATATCCACTTTCACTATTTCCAGTTGAGGGGAGGTAACACCTAGACGGAAAAATATTTCCACCATAGTTTTAAAAGTTTGTAAATATTCATCCTCTAAAATACTAGAATTATGAATCTCATCTGACATTTTTGCTCCTTTCTTTGAAATATTTCCTTGAAATATATTAATTCTAAATTTAATTTCTTCTACCTACAATGGATAACAATCTAACCAATTGTGTCAATGCAACTGCTAATGCTGCCACATAAGTTAATGCTGCTGCTGTTAACACTTTCCGTACAGCTGTCATTTCTTCCTCTTGAAGCATTCCATTATCCCTTAATGTTACAATCGCTCTTCTACTAGCATTAAATTCTGTTGGTAATGTAACAAATTGAAATAAAACGCTTAAGGAAAAGCATAAAATTCCTGCATATGCAAACATAATCATAGAATTTCCTGCTGAAGAAAAAATTAATCCTATTAAAATCAAAGGCATTGCCATTCTAGAACCAATATTAGTAGCTGGAATAATCAAATTCCTTAACTTTATTGGTAAATAATTTCTAGCATATTGTACAGCATGACCTGCTTCATGAGCCGCAACTCCTATTGCTGCAGGTGTTCTTACATCATATACAGAATCTGAAAGACGTATTGTATTGCTTTTAGGGTCATAATGGTCTGTCAAATTACCCTGCACTCTTTCTATCTGCACATTTGTAATTCCATTGTATTGCAACACTCTTCTTGCTGCATCCTCTCCTGACATTCCGCTAATAGACCTGATTTTTGAATATTTTTTAAATGTGCTTTTCACACGTGCACTTGCCCACATAGCCAACACAATCGCTATTAGAACAAATATATAAGTTGAATCCCAATAATAAAAATACATTATTATCACCTATCCTTTTTCTTCTTTAATCATCTTTTGATGTATATATTTTAACATATCTATGCCTATCTATTCATGAAATTTTTATGAAATCTTTTTGTTAATCCCCGTAAATCAACATATGTGTGTGTTATCTAAATGCTATGTGTATGTTTACTGAAATGTATTGACTTTATATCCTTTGCCCTTTAGAATTACTTTCACAAGACTAAGTCTTACAAAAATCATATAAAGAGAGGCACTCCAATGGGTAAATTTAAATTTAGAACCAAAATGTTATTTATTGTTATTCTTATTCTATTTATGGGAATCTTCAGTATCTTTACCACAAGGCAGATTATAGATAATATTAATGAATCTATTAATCACACTATTCAAGATAATTTTGACACCACAGATACAGAAGATACAACAACTGTAGCTACTGATACCGATGCACTTACAGATAATGCATCCACAGAAACTGACACCACAGACTTGCTCCCTCCAGATGGTGCTCCAAATGAAGACATCGAAGCAGTAAATGCTGAGATCACTGCTTTTTTAAACCAAGAAGCTTTTATGTTAACAATCATTCTTAGTATTTTAATGATTGTTGTTTCATTTATTGTTTTAGTTGTTACTAAAGATTTAAATAAAACACTTGGTAAAACACGTAAGTATGCAGATTCTTTATCTGAAGGAGATCTTCTATTTGTAATTGATGAAAAACAATTACAACGTAAAGACATCTCTGGACAATTGTCTAATTCCATCCTAGCAATTCAAACCAATATGAAATCTCTTTTACAAGATATTCAATTAGAAGCAAAAGAATTGGGAACTGTTGTAACCGGTGCCAATAGTCTAATGAACTCTGTTACTTCCCAAATCAACACAATCTCTGATTCCACGCAAAATCTTTCTGCTGGAATGGAAGAAACCGCAGCATCTTCTGATCAGATACAAGATACTTCAAATGAACTTACTGTAGCTGTTAACTCTATGGCTGAACATGCTCAAGAAGGTGCTTCCCGCGTTCAAGAAATTCACCAAAGAGCTGAAGAAGCCCAAATTTCAACTACAAATAACCGCGAAAACTTACGTAAAGTACATACAGAAATAGAATCTTCATTAGCTGTAGCAATTAAAGACGCTGAAATTGTATCTGAAATTGATATCCTTGCTCATTCTATTATGGAAATCACTTCACAAACCAATCTTTTGTCTTTAAATGCTTCTATCGAAGCTGCTAGAGCCGGAGAATCAGGAAAAGGATTTGCCGTGGTTGCCGATGAAATAAGAAAGCTTGCTGAAGAATCTGAAAAAGCTGTAGTTCATATTCAAGATGTAACACGTAAAGTGAACGCCGCTGTCTCTTCACTTTCAAATGATTCCTCAAAACTACTCAGCTTTGTAGCAAATGATATTGTAAAGGGATTTGATTCTTTCCAAGGTCTCGTATCTTATTATAGAGAAGACGCAAAATATATGGATGAACTTGCAACTGGTTTTAGCGCAACCTCGGAAGAGTTACTCGCTTCTATCAAAGAAGTATTAGAATCTATTAATCAAGTTAGTAATGCTGCCAATGAAGGTGCTATTGAAACAACAGATATAGCTTCTACAATATTAACAATTACTGAAAAATGCAATCATCTTTCTGATACTATACAGAAAGCAGAAGCATCTTCCCAAAAATTAAATACCGGAATATCGGCATTTAAGATTTAAATTTGACACGAATTTTACCATTTTTTTTAATACATTATTTCACTTTTTTATTTAACTGTGTTACAATCTGTCTCGTGGGCAAAAAAGAGGACCTTAAAAATCCTTTGTCTATCTACTAATTTATACTACAAGGAGCATTTATGATTATCGAGATTGAAAGTTTTAACAAAAATGAAGATGGTGTATTACTTCGCGGAAATAGACATACCAAATATGAAATTCAACAAATGATTCACGCGATTAACCAGTTAACAAATGATGACTTTTTAACTCAGTTTTGTAACCGTTTTAATTTTGAAACCATTCAAAATTGTAAGGATTTACCTGATTGGGTCTTGGATATGGAAACTCAATTTCTATATTTCCCTAGAATTGGAGAAATCTATAAAGCTATTTAATATATAACTCATATAAAACCAACTTTTACTTTTTGTTGTTTTTATATGAGTTTTTATTTTATAAAATTATATTCTTCTATATCTTGTTCCAATTGTTCAACAAATTTTTTGCTTAACATTGCCTTTTCATTCCACAATTCAACAGAATATGGCGTTCTCATTGGATTTTCGACCATATCCAAATATGTATGCTCTTGTATATGTTGAAGAATAGAAGGTAAAGTTACATTTTTATTCAAGGCCTCTATCCATATATCTAATGTAATCCCCAAAGCCCCCGTATCATCAAACAAATCTGCTTCCATTAATATCACCAATTCCATAGAAGATTTTTCAGATAGCAATTTTTCTTTATCCGAATGTTCGCTTATCAACATACACACTTTATTTATAAATTCAATGTCATAATTAGTTTGCGTTAAATATTCTCTGCAGATCTGTTCACTTATAATTGCATGAGGGGATATTCCACTTGATTGATCAGAGTAGCCCGTATCATGAAAAATAGCAGCCGTTATTAAAACATCATAATCCACCTGTTCTTTTTGACTATAATTTTCATAAATATCTTTTGCATATTTGCATACTCTTTTTGTATGATTAATTCTACTATACTGAATTTTCTTTTTATTATCCGATCTACTCCCTAAATCATATTTTTTCAAAAGCCCTAAAACATATTCCATCATTAATTTTTCTGAAATCAATTTAACACCCCCTAGAATAATTCCTATAAATTTATTTTGTTTATATTTATTATGTATCATACCAAAGATATTTGGTAAAAACAATCTGCTCTTTTTGGTAACCTAATCACAGTATATACTCTCCTATTATGTTATATTAGTAAAACAAGATACTATATAGGAGGATTTTATGAATAAACGAAATATAATTTTATATATTACTGGTTCCATAATCGGTTCCATTTCTGGCTATCTCTATTACCTAAATGTTGGTTGTGCAAGTGGATCCTGTGCTATTACCTCAAGCCCTGTTAATTCCACTATTTACGGTCTTATTTTTGGTATATTAATTGCATCTTTATTTACCAAATCCAAAAGCAAACAACAATAATCTTTATAAATAAAAATGGGCTATATTAATTCTTTTCCGAATTTTATATAACCCATTTATTTATAGCTCTTTTATGTACGATTAATTTCCTTCATTCTTTTCTCAAGCGCATCTACTACACTTTGAAGAACTTTTACTCTGGCATAATATTTATTATTACCTTCTACCACAACCCAAGGTGCATTTACTGTAGAAGTTTTAATTATCATTTCATTAACTACCTTTTCGTATTCATCC
>JBFHFI010000132.1:0-6495 GCA_041583675.1 Butyrivibrio sp.
AATAATTGGACAACAATAAATACACAATATAACATTAAGGAAGTCGATTGAATTGTCTTTTATTTTCACTCCACTTCTGTCCATAATTCCTTTACTTTCTTTTCAAAACTAAATACTTTCTCCATAGCTTTATCCAACTTTGGAAATATTTCCTTTTTAATTTCATCGTAATCATTTTCGAGAAACTCATCAACTTGACTTTTATTTACGAAAACAACATTTATTGATTCAAATGTTTTCCACTGCCAATTTTCTTTCAAATCTTTATTAATCAGTTTTGCTAATTTTTCAGCTTTTCCACCGTTTTTATCATCATAATTGCACATAATAAATTTTATTCCTAATTTACCAGCAGAATATTCATTTCTGATTTCCCAGAAGTAATTTATACCATTCCCCCAATTTCCTTGAGTATTAGGAACTTGGGGGAAAATATAATTAAAAGTATCTGTTGAAAATCGCTGGAGAGTCTTAGAAGAATAATTTGGGTCAAATAAAATATCCTTAGATTCGCTTGCTCTATTGAATAAATACTCCTTTATAATTTCAGCTATTGTATTTCCTGAATCAGGTTTGTAATCAAAAATCAAATCTAAAGCCTGTCTATGCTTTTTATATATATTTATACAGATTTCTTCTAACTCTTTGTCTTTCACAACGTATCTCCTTAAAGTCTCAATATAGTTTTCTATTATCAACTTAATTTGCGGCTCTGGTTCTTTTGTTTCTAGACAACTTTTCAATATTTTTACAATATCTATATAACTGAATGTCATCCAATTATCCATGTCGCTTGGCAATTCATTTTCTGGTGTTAAGTAAATGTAAATCGCATCATACCCCTCAGACTTTAGAAATGTAGCTTCCACTTTTTCTTTGTATCTCTCAAGTTGATTGTCATGTTCGCCGGTGCCTATTTTATTTTCAATGCAAATTACTAATTTATCTTCATGCGATAAAAGTAATATATCTATATTGTTCCACTCTCTTATCACTGTAAAATTTGAATAATCTAGGGTTAGCAATTCTAAAAAATTAATATTTTTTGCAATGAAATGACTTCTATTATTTATTACTAAGTTTTGAATCATGCCATTTATAATTAAGTCCTCCATTCCATGATTCTCATTTGCATCTAATAGCCACGACAATATGTTGCTGTGCCTAATTTCAGTTCTTGAAACCTTTAAAATATCAAATATATTAACTTTAGAAATCCAAGGTTTCAAAGCATCTAAACATCTAATATCTAGCAAGAACTCCTTCACAGCATCTTTATCAATTAGCTCTTTAATTGCCACATTTATATGTTGAGCCATACTACTATCCTTCTCCCTTTAATGTAAGACATGGGGATGTTTCATCTGTCTTTATTAATTGTTATAAGCCATAAAATTGTTATAATGCATTTAGCAATATGATAAATAAAAGTAAAATTTTCTTATTTTCTTTCCTATAAATTTACATAAACAATCGCTGTTTAGAAGAACACTTTAAACGTCCCCTTGTTTTATCCTTCCTAAATGGTTCTATTCTCCTCTAAACCTTTAAAGAATTTCCATCCATTTTCAGATAATCCTGTAATTAGATCTGCTGGTGCTGATGGTGACTTAAATGCAATATTCACCACAGTTATCAACTTACCATCTACTTCTTTAACCTTTTCATTTTCTATATAACTATCAACGATTTCATTACCTCTATCATAGCGTCTGCTATTCTTCCATTCTTTAGTAGACTCTGGCGGCCTTCTTATCTCACTACCAGCAGCTAATACAAACTTACCATCTTGAACAAACAATTTTGCATTATGCTTCTTTGAAGGATAGTAATACTTTACTTTTGATGGTGCCTCTTTTACTTCATCTATATCTACGCCTTCCGCACTTAAAAGAAAAACTATTTGATTAATAAACGCTTCTAAATTAGGGAGATCATACACACTGATATTAGGTTTATTAGGTCTGAGGTCTTTATTAGTTAAGACATAACTGCTTGCCTTGAATTTTTGAATAAAATCATATTCTAAATAATCAATCGACAATTTATCGAAACTATTGTTATCCGTAACAAACATAATTGCATAGGACCAGAAGTCTTTACCTTTAACATGTTCTTCAATCCGCTGTATACCATTAACAGACTGACCAACATAGACCTGATTTTCATCTTCGCTGTCGTTAAACAAGAAATAAATTGCATAATTTGTAGATGATGGAAGACTATAGACCATCTTATAACTTTCTCTTGTAAAGAAAAAAGCTTTAATCTGATTGGTACGATCTTGATACATCTTAAGATTTGATGCATTGTTTGCTTCTGGATATAAATATGTAATTGACTTTTGCATTATCCCACCCTCCATATTAAAATGTTCTCCACCACAATCTGTTGGCCCTTACGCCACCGCATTATGATTTATTGTATCTATAACTTTCTTAATACCCATCCATGCACTCATATCAAATATTTCTGCAACGCTGCCCATTTCATTGAAGGGCGGCTCTCCGAGAATACTCATATCCTTTATCATTCCATTTTTAGCAACATAAGAAATAATTCTTTTTACAAAATTAATCTGAATACTGTTTAAGTTAGTATTATTTAAATAATCTGAAAATGCATCATTAGCAGCTTCAATGGAAAGGCCTACTATTGAACGGACCAATTCTCCAAGTGGAGTTTCTCCAAACTCCTTTTCATAATCTTGTTTTGTTCCTACTTCATTCCATAATATTCTCTCTAACTCTTTAATGTCATGTTTTGTTAAAGGCTTATTGGTTTTCAGTTTATTTATAACTATATTATCCTCATGTTTCTTTAAATAGTATTCTAGTTTAGCCTTGTAATTTTTAAGATCATCGTTAGATAATTCAGCCTCACGCCAATTCATAGTTAAAACATCATCCGTAAAATCTGTCGTATATTTCGTATAAGGATCAAATTTAACATACTTCATTAAATCGCGCAGTTTCGTTCTTATAGTTTCAAACTCATTAATTCCTGCATTGTCAATAAAATCAGTATGAATAAGTTTTTCAATAAATTCTTTATGAGCTGATATTTCTGGTATAGTGGTAAAATGAGTTAATGCTGATATTTTTCTATTTAAGTCAGTTCTTGCTTTTTTATACTTTCCCCCGACTAAGTATGCCAGTTCAATACCAAACATTAAGCTGTCAAATCTAATAGCTGAAATTTCATCTTTATCTGGCAACACTAATGGTGCTACGTGCTCAGACAATTTCAATGTTACTTCATAATTAAGTGCATTGTAATCTTCAATCTTCCTATAGCCGTCTATATATTTCAGATGCTGTTTAACTGCAAAATTTTTACGATTAAGTTCATTGACCTTTTCAACAAGGTATTGAACCAATTCTTTTCTAAATAAAATCAAATCTTCTGTCTGATATTCCAGGTCCTGCAATTTATAAGCCATTTCGACTTTAAGATTGAATATTTTTTCTTGCAAAGTTTCTGTGCTGCTAACTTCTCTGCCATTTTTTTTAATATCAAAGAAATCAAATGTACCACAAAAATCGAAGATATAAAATTTTTCTTTATCTTCTCCATCTATCAATCCTGGACAAAGTCTTGTACCTCTTCCTATCATTTGCCAGAACTTTGATTTACTAAAAACAGGTTTAAAGAATACCAAATTTAATATCTCTGGAACATCAATTCCTGTATCTAACATATCTACAGATATAGCTATTTGCGGCAATTTGTTCGTTTCTGAAAAATCATCAATTAAGCTTTGAGAATAATTAGTGTAATTATCAATTATTCTTGCATAATGTTGAGGATAGTCTGGATATTCACTGTTCCATACCTTTAAAATTGCTTCAGCATGATTATGGTTTTTAGCAAAAATAATTGTTTTTCCTATCTTATTGCCATAGTCTACTTTTAAACCATATGTCATTATAATATTTAATACCTTGCGAATAGTATCATTATTGAACAACCATTCATTTAATGCCTTGCTATCTATTTGTTCTGGTATTTCACCATTTTCATCTGCAAATGTTTCTTCATATTCTTCCTTTTCTTCTTCTGACAACTCACTGTATATAATTCCTGACTGCATGAATTTAAGCTCTGTAACTGCAACGGAATAAGTAACCAGATATTTATCTTCTACAGCCTGTTCTAGTTCATAACCATATGTTGGTACGCCGCCTTCTAATTCAAAAATACGATAGGTGCTTTTCTCTATCTCGTCTTTTGGAGTGGCTGTCAATCCAACTAACAAACAATCAAAGTATGTAAAAATATCTTTATATTTATTGTAAATACTGCGATGTGCCTCATCCACAATGATTAGGTCAAAGTGCCCACACGTGTACAGCTTACTTCCATCTTCATCTTTTGTATCGTCTATACAATTCATCATTGTCTGGTATGTAGAAAATACTGCTCTCGCATTAAAATTATCTTTTTCATCACACAAATTTGTAATAGATAAATCTGGCATTAAATTATGAAATGCACGCTTTGCTTGTGTTACAAGACTTGTTCTATCTGCCAAGAAAAGAACGTTTTTCACCCACCCATGACGAATAAGAACATCAACTATAGATATGGCTGTCCTAGTCTTGCCGCTTCCAGTAGCCATAACCAATAGAGCTTTCCTTCTGTTTTGTTCATCATAAGTTTCACACACTGACTTAATGGCTGCTTTTTGATAATATCGATTTGATATTTTATCATTAATGCTTATATTATCTAACGGTGTCCTCATAGACATAATATTAAACAATTTTTCCAAATCACGTTTAGAATATATTCCCGATACTTGTCTCTCTGGATAGCCTTTCTTGCCATCAATCCAAATTCTTGTATCAAATCCATTGCTTAAGAATATTGTTGGTCTGCGTCCAAACTTCTTTTCCAAAAAATCCGCATAAAGTACAGCCTGCTGCCTTCCTTTAGACACATCCACGCATGTTTTCTTGGCTTCTATTACGGCAAGTGCTCTGCCGTCTTCACCAAACAATACATAATCAGCAAATCCAAAACCAGAATGATTAGGCATCTCTCCTATTGGATACTCATCCATCCAATTTTTATTATGCTCCCAACCTGCATCAATGAGCATTACATCTATATATGCTTTCCTTGTAGCAAACTCTGATAATTCTAGTGGCTTTTGTACATAATTATCTTCTCTATCTTCTCTTCTAGCAGTTAATTTTTCTTTTAATTTTGAATTTTCTTTTATGAGTTTCTCAATATCTACATCATTTTGTTTCTCAATAACTGGTGTTTCTTGTGTTTCTAATAATGTTTCATCATAGGAATGTTCCTTGTAGTCTTTTGCATAACAATACGCTATAAAATCCATGAATACATACAGATTTTGAATAGCTAATTTAGCCTGGTCCTTTGTTATGTTCTTTGGATTATGATTTGCATTATTTCCTACAATACGAATATAATCCATACGCTTGTAAATATCTTGCCCTACAATGTCCTTGAAACTGTTAGTATTCATCAGAGTTACTAATTTATCTTGGTATGGTAACTTTAATGAGCCGTCTACACTGTACAACCACTTAACAGCAAACTCCATAGCCCGTCTGCAATTAAGCACAGAGGTAGTGTAATCTATGGAATAAACTTTTTCAGCAGAAATAGCAACATCAGCAAATGTTGCAAATTGTTGTTCTGTTTTTAAAAAATCAAAGTTTGTCATAGAATACTCTCCTCTTTATCCGAAATATTGTTGCATAAGTGCTTTATAATTAATTTCAAGTTTTTCTAAACCTTGTTGCATTTCTAGTTTCTGATTTTCAACTTGTTGGACGAAATCTGCAAATTGATTTTGTAGTTCTATTGGTGGCAAAATAACTTCTAAATTTTCTTCTTGATTCTTCGTAATAGCTTCTCTTGTTGCTCCTCCACTTGTTGCGATATTCCATAAACTTTTTTGATAATTATCATTTGTAAACTGATAGCATAAAAACAATGGTAGAACTATTCCTCTTTTACATCGAACAATAGAAACATGCTGGTTTACTCTTGCAGGAAGAATTACAGGGGGAACAATACAACATCTTGCTACTGATGCTCCTGTAATATTCAATAATATGTCATCTTCCTCCACAATTACATTATTTAATTTTAATGCTTGGTCATTATCAATAAATGCCAAATTTTTATATGTAAATTCATTGTTATGAACATTCAAACTTCTGATAAGAGAAATACCATCTTCTTTATAACTTTCATTTCCACCCCTTGGTGTTGCTCCAGAGCCGATTTTAGTAGTCACATCTTTACAAAATCCTTTTTCCCATCTTTTATCGTTACTAACTGGGTCACCAAACATTTCTACAAATCGGGATTTGACTAGCAAATCTAATTTTTCAATCTGCTGTTTTCGTAGTGAAATCAAATTACTAGCCTTATCTAGTATTTCAGCAATTTTCTTTTGTTCTTCAATTGGTGGGATTGTTGTATCCATATTGATAAAATTTCTAGATATTC
>JBFHFI010000133.1:0-6476 GCA_041583675.1 Butyrivibrio sp.
TTCGGTGCGCCACTCCAGAGCCATTTTCTAAATATCTCACATTATTCCTTCTCATCAAATAGGAACTCTCTGTAAATGCTTAATAAATATACTTTTTCCTTCATTGTGTTATCATTCTTACCCAAAGATTAGCATAAATACTTCTTAAAATCAAGAAAAAAACATTTGGCACTGTTTTTATTCGTCTTTTAAATTTCCTGCTTTAATATTCTTTTTTATAAAATTCTCATCTGAATATTCCCATAATTTATGAGACCCTTCTTGGGTTTTAGAATTTCTCCCATATACTTGAGAAGCACAAATACTATGTTCTTTCCAAGCTTGCCCTCCTGATGCATCATTTAACATCATTGGTTGTACCTTATCCAAGGCATTTGCAAACTTCGCCTCCGGTGTGCTATTTTCCTCAAATTCATCCCATAATGCTCTTACTTTGTCTGCTTGATCCTTGGGCAAAATCCCAAAAATTCTCTCTGCTGCCAAGAGCTCTCTTTGATTTTTTGACTCGTTTCCTTTCTCATCATATGCATAAGTGTCTCCAGCATCTATTTCCACCAAATCATGTATCAATACCATTTTCATTGTATGAAAAGCATCTATTTTTTCATTGGAATATTCTTCTAATATCATCGCCATCATTGCCAAATGCCAAGCATGTTCTGCATCATTTTCTTTTCTTGAAGCATCTGTTAAAAGGCTTTGGCGAAAAATATTTTTCTGTTTATCAATTTCTTTTATAAATTCCATTTGTTTTTCTAATCGATCACTCATTTTCATACCTCCTATTTCACAAATTTATCAATTGCATCATTCAGCTCATCTATCATTTCATGATTTCCATCTTCAATTGCATGTACAATACAATGTTCTATATGGTCTTTTAATATAACCTTACCTGTATTATTAATTGCTGCTTTTACTGCAGATAATTGTATTAGCACTTCACTACAATCTCTTCCGCTCTCTACCATAGCCTTTACAGACTCTAAATGACCAATTGTTTTGGATAAACGATTAATCACTGCTTTGGTATTTTCATGATAATGACCATGATCTTGATTTTTAACCTTATTTTCCATTTAAAGTTCCTCTCTAGATTGCATTGATAAAGGTAATTCCAAGCCACATTCTTCCATAATTGCTTGATTCAACAAGATGTCTTTTGGTTTCCCTTGTACCACAATATTTCCTTTGGATAAAATAATTACTTTATCACATGTGTCTAATACCATATCCAAATCATGTGTTGCTATTAACTTTGCCATTTTCAACTCATTTAAAACTTTTATCAAGCCTCTTCTATTTAATGGGTCCAACGCAATCGTAGGTTCATCAAAAATTAGTAGTTCTGGTTGTAAAGCCAGCACAGTCCCAATAGAAACTAATTTCTTCTCCCCTCCTGATAATCTCGTCGTCCTTTTATCTGAAAGATCTTCAATATTTAAGATACTCAATATTTCTTGTACCGTCATCTCAACTTCTTCTTGCTTCATTCCATAATTTTCAAGCCCAAAAGCAATATCTTCATATACAGTAGGCATAAACAATTGATACTCCGCTTCCTGAAAAACAAAGCCTATTTTTTTTCGCACTTCAGCGAGTGATTTTTTATTAACCTGATGTCCTACAGCCGTAATTATTCCACTATCAGGTTCAAGAAGTCCTACAATCATTTTTAATAATGTTGATTTTCCTGCTCCATTACTTCCAATTAATGCTACTTGTTCTCCTTGATCTATCGTAAAAGAAATATCATTCAATATTCTTTGATTTTTCTCATATGCAAATTGTACGTTATTAATTTCTAGTATCATAAATCCACCTTTATAAAAAGTTTAAAATTAGCATTCCAACAATTCTTGGAATACTATAAAATCTAAATACAATAAATACAATTCCCCAAATAATTAAAAATTGCATTCCCTTGTTCCATGGATTCGTGATTCTCTTTAATTGAAAAGATCCACAAAACCCTCTTAATGTCATACTTTCATATAGCACTTGTCCTCTATCTGTTGTTCTTAATAATAATTGACCCACAAGTGGACCCCACACTTTCAAGCTAATCCCTTTTTTCCCAGGTGACCTTAATAAATATGCTGTATATATTTCTTCCGCCTGTGTAATTAACATCCCTATATAACGATAAGTAAGCATACACTGTGTAACAATCATCTTCGGACAATGTAAGCATTGTAGCCCATAACATATATTTTCAATTCCTGTTGTGGCAATCAGTATATACCCTGATATAACTGCATATACTCCTTTTAAGAGTAGCACAAAAAATGAAATTATTCCATAGCTAACTCCAACTCCTAACATCGTATATGCAACCGTTTTATTTGTAAATATATTAAATATACCAAACATTCCAAACAAAGGAATTGCAATCCATATTCTATGCAAACAATTGCGAAAAGAAATCCCACTTAAAGTAAACATTATCAAAGGATAAATTCCCATCACAAAAACGCCTGCAAGATTATATATATCATAAGACACCAAAAATCCAAGAAAAACTACTGTTAAAAGTAGTTTTATACTTGGATGAATTTTATGAATAATACTATTTTTGCAAGCTTCCTCTTCAATATCTATCATTCTAAGCAAAGCCTTATCTGTTTTCTGCATACTTTTGTGCTTTTCTCTTTCTTGTTAAGTTAATAATGGCACATATTCCAACACAAACTCCTGCAACAACAATTGCTCCTACTACACCTGCAACTGTTGTTCCCATTTGAGAATCAGAACTTTTCAATGCATAATCTGGTAATACAGCTGTAAATTCAACAATATTAGTTGCCGCATCATAGATTACTCCTTCTGATATTACCTCTTGTCCTCCTTTCGTCTTTTCGATAGACCACTCTAATCCGTCTGGATTTCCAGAAGCAAGTAGTGATATTCCAGCCGCAAATATTATTGTAACCATTCCTAATAATAATAATATTTTTTTATATGAAAATTTATTTTTACTATATTCTGCATCCATCATTTCTGGTCTTGTTTCATATACAAAAGCCAAAACAAGTCCTGTTAAAACCCCTTCAACTAAACCAATAGCCAAATGAATTGGTTGCATTAAAAGAAGAAATGTCGTAAATGGTAATGTTGTTATTCCAGAAATCATAGTCTCCAATACAACGCTAAACGCTCCCATTTGTGTACTCACTACACATCCAATAATAGAAGCAACCATAATTCTTTTTTTGGTATGTTTACTCCGAATAATTGGTTTATAAATCAGGAAATATCCTACAAAACAAGCATAAAATGCCATATTCCATATATTACATCCCAAAACCATTAATCCACCATCTGCAAAAAGTAAACATTGCAGTAACAAAATCACCACCATACTTAAAAAAGCAGAATACGGCCCCAATAATACTGCCAATAAGAATGCACCTGAAATATGTCCGCTTGAACCTGTCCCCGGTATTGAAAAATTCAACATTTGTGCCGCAAATACAAATGCCGCCATAACACCCATTAGAGGAATTTTTTTAATATCTTCATTATCTTTTTTTATTTTATGAATTGAATACGCTGCAACACTTATTGTTGCCGTCCCTACTACCACCGCCACAGCAGGTGATGCTAGTGCATCTGCCATATGCATATTTTCACGCTCCTTATACCTTGTTATTCATATTATAAAGAAGGTATATATTCAGAGCAAGCCCCCCAAGGGGTTATTTCTTATCATTTAAATACTGTTCTATAAGATATCTAGGTCTTTTCTTTGTTTCAAGATATATTTTACCAATATATTCCCCTATAACTCCCATGGATAAAAGCAACACACCTCCTATTGCCCATACTGAAACTGCCACGCTTGACCAACCCGGAACAACACGTCCTGTAAAATAACTAACAAAAACATAAACCATCATTATTATACTGATCAAAAAAACAAGAACACCCATTGCCGTCACCATTCTTACTGGTTTTATACTTAATGAAGTAATCCCTTCTAAGGCAAACCCAATCATCTTACCAAGTGTATATTTACTTTTTCCAGCCAAACGTTCTTTTCGCTCATATTCTACAATTGTAGATGGATATCCTATTAAAGGTACAATCCCTCTTAAAAACAAATTCACTTCTCCAAATTCTTCTAATCCTTTCACTGCTCTTTTACTCATCAACCTATAATCTGCGTGATTATAAATCAATTCCCCACCTAACTTTTGAGTCAATTTATAAAAAATTTGAGCACTTACTCTTTTAAACATAGTATCAGATGTTCTTTTAGATCTTACTCCATAAACCACATCATAACCCTGATGATACTGATCAATCATATCTTCGATTACAGAAATATCATCTTGTAAGTCGGCATCCAACGATATCATAATATCAGCATCTTCTTTCACCGTTAAAAGTCCCGCCAATAAAGCATTTTGATGCCCTTTATTTCTAGTCAAATTAATGCCACTAAAAATATTGTCTTGATGATGCAATTCAAGTATTTTTTTCCATGTCAAATCCATAGAACCATCATTTACAAATACAATTCTACTTTCCAATGATATTTTATTATTATTAATGTGTTTCTTCATAATATCATTCAATTTATTAGCTGTGTCCTGTATCACTTCTTCTTCGTTATAACATGGCACAACTAGATATAATATAGCGCTCAATTAAAACCTCCTAGTAACCCATTTCTCATTATATTTTCACTTTATCATAATCGTTTATGAATTGCAATTAGCATAAATTCTATGATATATTGTAAAAATACAAGTATAAATTTTTCAAGTAAATATGGAGATTTCAAATGAGAAAAAAAACAATTTTATATTTTTTAACCGGACTATTTATATTATCAATTCTTCCATTATACATTATAGGATTATATGCCCATCCAAGCGTTGATGATTATTATTATGGAGTTACTACTGCTGCTGTATGGAAGGAATCAGGATCCATTCTGCAAGTGATTCGTGAATCTTTTTTTCAAATGAAAGAAACTTATAATAATTGGCAGGGCAATTTTTCTGCCATTTTTCTTATGCGCCTACAACCTGGTATTTTCGGAGAACAATATTATGTAATTACTCCATTTCTATTAATTACCAGCTTTATTTTTAGTATGATGACTTTTTTATATACTTTTTTGACTCGTTGTTTCCATTCCAGCAAACATATTGCTTATGCAATTGCAATTATCCTTACCTTTTGTGCTATACAATTCACACATGTTCCTTCTGATTCATTCTATTGGTATAATGGGTCTATTTATTACACTTTTTTCTTTTGCCTTATGTTAATCCTTTTTACATTTTTAATATTGATGTTTACAGGTAAAAATTCTATCTCCCGTAGTTCTTTTTTCATATTTTCTTTGCCTCTTGCTTTTATTATTGGAGGCGGAAATTATTCAACCGCTTTATTTACAACTCTAATTTTATTTCTATTATGTATTTGGACTTTTTTCAAACAAAATAAAACTTTTATTCCTTTGATTTCTGTTGCTTTATTATCGCTCTCAGGCTTAATTATAAGTATGATTGCTCCTGGTAACAGTATTCGACAAGTATCCATTGGTTCAAGTAGTAATCTAATCAATACTTTTTTGTATTCATTTGCATATGGTGGATACAATATTGCCAGTTCTACTACATTTCCAGTTTTAATTATGTGGATTATTTGTATCCCGTTATTATACAAAATTGCCAAAAAATCAAATCATACTTTTTCTCACCCTTTTGTATTTCTAGTTTTAACCTTCGGGGTTTTTTGTTCACAAGGAACTGCTCTTTTCTATGCACAAGGACTTAGAATGCCTTATCGAATGATGAATATTATATATTTCTCATATTATATTTGGGGGTTAATCAATCTCATATATTCTTTAGGTTGGATTTCTCAAAAATATCCTAATAATATTCTCGAAAAAATCTTCGACTTCTTGGCTTCTAATATAAAAACTAGAAATAAATTTATTCTAATAACTTTGTCTCTTTTTATTATTGGATGCATTGGTCTTTCTCATGTTTCTGAGAATGATGATACAACCGTTAATTTTTCAAATCTTCCTACAAGTATCAGTGCCACTTATTCCTTATTATCAGGAGAAGCCCAAATATATGATACTCAATTAAATCAACGTAATGATTATTTATCCTCAACTGTAGATATGGACATCACATTAGAACCATTAGAAAAAACACCTTATACGATCTTTCACACTGATATTACAACTGATCCCTCTTATTGGAAAAATCTACATATGAGTTTATACTATGGAAAAACTTCCATTAAACTTTCTGACGAATAATGGAAAATACAAATTTCAACCCCCTTTATTAGACAAAAGCATCAATATTTTATAGTTTTTCATTAAAAAACCAATATTCCCCCCTTTAAGAGGGGGGATATCTTGGACTTTTTATTGTAATATACTAAGTATAGTAATGATTATCGTTTTATAGGAGGGTTTTATGATTAAGAAAATTTTTAAA
>JBFHFI010000134.1:0-6446 GCA_041583675.1 Butyrivibrio sp.
ATGCCACAGGAGAAGAAGTATATCAGGATTATATAGAGCAAACAATTAGTAAAAAAACATATCAAGGATTTGGATGGGCTGATGTGGGCGGATATGCCAATATTACTTGTTTAAAACTTACAGATATAATTTCAGATGATATTATTCAGATAATCGAAGATTCTATTGTTGAAGATGCAGATAAATATCTTGCTTTATCACAAGAGGATGGATATGGAATTTCATTAGGAAATAATTATATGTGGGGAAGTAATATGGCAGTTTGTAATTTTGCAAGACAAATGTTACTTGCAAATGAGATTGACCCAAATTCCGAATATTTAGATGCAGTAGAAGATCATTTTCATTACATACTAGGAAGTAATCCAATGTCAATTTCCTATGTGACTGGATTTGGAACAGTATCTGCTGAAAATCCGCATCATAGAATGTCCTCAGTAGTTGGATATG
Organism: Butyrivibrio sp.; assembly: GCA_041583675.1. Lineage (GTDB taxonomy): Bacteria > Bacillota > Clostridia > Lachnospirales > Lachnospiraceae > Eshraghiella. The sequence continues at coordinate 451 of JBFHFI010000134.1, forward strand.
CAATGCCAGGAATGGTAATAGGTGGACCTGACTCTTCATTAGAGGATCCAGCGGCTTTACAAATGTTAGCAGACGCACCACCAGCTAAATGTTATGTGGATAATGAACAAAGTTATTCAACAAATGAAATTACAATTTATTGGAATTCACCATTTATCTATTTATTAGCAGAGATGATGAATAAATAAATCTTGTAATATTTAATTTTTGTTTTAAACCGATTATTCAATCGTTAGATTTTAATATGCATAGATTAGTGGGGAGGCATATTACATGGTTTAACTTTTGAAAATCGGTTTATTTTATTGGAGGAGTTTTTACTTTTTATATATGAAAATTATTTAAAAAATGTACAATGTATATAAAAATAAAATAATATAACTTAATAAACACACAAAATACACAAAATATATTGACTTGTAAATAAGAGTGATATATTATATGAATATAATAATTAAATATTTTCAGGTTGTTACTGATGACACAGGCAAAACTGAATTATGCACAGAGAAGTAGAATGGAGAAATCTCTTTGGGTATAATTTGGTTTTTTTATATGTGGGTAGTTATTCGATTTATAGTTTGTGAGAAGAAAATATTTATAAAAACATAAATAAGATTTAAGACAAAAGGAGAAAATATGAGGAAAAATAAAGAGGGAAAAAAGACAAAAATTGGATTTATGAAAAAGACAAATACGGTGGAATTAAATGGTAATGCGAACGAAGAAATAACAGAGGAGGAAGTGGAAGAAATAGGGATAGAAACAGACAAAAATCAATCCGATGAATTTAAAGAGTTATTGTTATCAATTGGGAATACGGCATATAATTTAGATTCTGCGACGGAAGAAATGTCAAAAGGATCTTCAGAACAGGCAACTGATTTACAAGATGCAAATGCTAATGTAATAGATATTGGGGAAGCAGTAGATAAGACATTTGCATGTGTTGATTCCTTGGTTAATGGATATGGTCGTGTAATAGAGTTCAGTACGCAAGGAAATTCTATGTTAGAAGAATTGAAAGAAATGAGCTTGGAAACAAAGAAATCTGTAGAATTGATTTATGAGCAAACGGAAGCGACAAATGTATCTGCTGTGGAAATTAAAAAAGCGATAGATTTAATAGCGGGAATTGCAACACAGACTAATTTATTATCCTTAAATGCAAGTATTGAAGCCGCTAGAGCTGGAGAAAATGGACGCGGATTTGCCGTTGTTGCAACTGAAATAAGAAAGCTTGCGGATCAATCTAAAAATGTGGCGGCACAAATTACTGGAATTGTAAATTCATTAATTGAGAATTCAGATTCTAGTGTTGAAATTATGACACAGGTTAGTGAGAATATAACAAATCAAAATGAAAAATTAAATGGGACAAGTGATGTATTTCAGGGACTTGGAAAAGAGATGGAATCCGTAACCAGTGCAGTGGAAGATATTACAATGATGATGGTAGATTTGGAAAGCTTAAAAAGTGATGTTATTAGTAAGGTTTCCAATATTGCTGCAATATCAGAAGAAAATTCGGCAAGCATAGAAGGACTGTCAGATGAAATACATGCAATGAGTGATAAAATTAAAAAAAGTATACAGGAGATGAATTTATAAAGATTTTTTGAAAGTAAGCAATTTAGTGGAAGGAATTATATGAAAACTATTCAGGTGTCGGCTGCCATAATTAAAAATAATAACGAATTTTTCGTAACACAAAGAGGATATGGAGAGTTTAAAGGTGGATGGGAGTTCCCGGGTGGGAAAATAGAATTGGGAGAAACTCCGGAGCAAGCACTAGTTAGAGAGATACAAGAAGAGTTGAATACAAAGATTGAAGTGGGGGAATTAGTTTCTGTTGTTGAATATGATTATCCGAATTTTCATCTTAAAATGTATTGTTTTTTGTGTAAAATTCTTCAAGGAAATTTGGAGTTAAGAGAGCATCAGGCGGCTAAATGGTTGGAAAAAGAAAAATTAGATACTATGGATTGGCTGCCTGCAGATATAGAATTAATTAGATTATTAAAAAAGTAAAAAGAGGAAATATAATTGATGTGTGTTAAGAAAGCTTAATTTAGGGGAGGCATATCAACTATATTAGCTCTTTTTTTTGTGGGAAAATAACGATTTACGTATTTTTTACCTAAAGATTACAAGAAGCATATTGACAAATATCTATATGAAAAGTATATTGGATATAGATGGATGTCTATATATTAATAAATTATTATAAAATAAGGAGAATGATTATGGAAAGTCATTTAAATAAGGCAATATTATTTAAAGCATTAGGGGATGAGACAAGATTAAAAATTATTGAGATTTTATCATGTGGAGAGTTATGTGCATGTGATATTCTAGAATCTTTTAATATTACGCAACCGACACTATCTTATCATATGAAAATACTTACAGAATGTGGGCTGGTAAAGAGCAGGAAAGATGGATCTTGGATTCATTATTGTAATAATGAAGAATTGATAGTATCTATTAGTGAATTTTGGGAAAAGATAATCAGGGAGCAAGAGAGTTGTATCTGCAGAAATACCAAGGAGGATGGAAAATGCGTTTAGTGATTATTGGGGCTGTAGCAGCAGGGACTTCGGCTGCGGCAAAAGCCAGAAGAAATGATGAAAATATAGAGATTGTTATATATGAAAAAGATGAATATATATCTTATTCAGGATGTGGAATGCCTTATTATATAGGAGGAGAGGTTGATGAATTAAGTAAATTAACACCTCGAAATGCTGCATTTTTTAAAAGCAAATATAATGTTGATATTTTTATAGGTCATAAGGTAACATCAATAAATCCTCAAAACAAAACATTGAAGATTTATAATATAAATACTAAAAAAACAATAATTGAAGAATATGACAAACTAATAATTGCAACAGGAGCAATATCTTTTAAACCTAATATTCAAGGTATGGATTTGGAACATGTGTTTACTTTGAGAAATATCGGGGATATGAATGGAATTAAAGAATATATCGATAGAAACAAACCTAAATCAGCGGTAATTATAGGAACTGGATTTATTGGATTAGAAGTATGTGAGAATCTTAAGAAATTAGGGATGGATATAACCCTTGTGGAAAGGCTTCCACAAGTAACACCGGGGCTTGATTCTGATATGGCGCAATATGTGGAAGCGCATATAAAAAGCAATGATGTAAAAATATGCAAAGGTGTTTCTGCAGCTAAAATAGAAAAAGATAAGGTAGTACTTGAAGATGCAACAAATATTCAAGCGGATCTAGTTTTAGTATCAGCAGGGGTGAAACCCAATGTGAATTTAGCAGTTGAAGCAGGAGTTGAATTAGGAATAACAAAAGCAATTAAAGTTGACAATCAAATGATGACAAATATTTCAGATATTTATGCATGTGGAGATTGTATAGAACAATATCATTTGGTTACAGGGAATCCTGTGTATCGACCTATGGGATCTACGGCAAATAAAACAGGACGAATAGCAGGAGATGTTGCTACAGGAGGCGATTTAAGTTTTAGGGGAATTCTGGGGACTGGGATTTTCAAGATATTTGGAATGACAGTTGCGCTTACTGGATTATCAGAAAGAGAAGCTAGAATACAAGGGTTTGATACAGAAGTCTGTCATAATATTAAACCAAACAAACCTGAATATATGGGTGGAAAAGAAATGGTGATTAAAGGAATTGCAGATAGAGAAAGCGGTAGGCTTTTAGGAACTCAAATAGTAGGATATGAAGGAGTGGATAAAAGAATAGATGTATTTGCAACAGCGATTACTTATAAAGCGCTTGTGCGAGATTTATTTCACTTAGACTTGGCGTATGCACCACCTTTTTCCACAACAAAAGATCCGGTTATGTACACTGGAATGATTTTGGACAATGCAATATATGGAAATAGAAAATTAATGACATCTGAGGAATTATTTGAGCTAATAGATTCGGACAAGGAGTATCAATTAATTGATACAAGGGTGGGAGCACAATATGAGAAAGCTCATATTGATACAGCGATTAATAAGCCCCATGCTCATTTAAGAGAAGCGTTGGAAGAATTTGATAAAGATAAAATTATAATTACCTATTGTAATAAAGGGGTGACAGGGAATGCAACTCAAAATATTTTTTTGAATCATGGATTTAAAAAAGTGTATAACCTTTCAGGTGGACATAAAAATTATGTGAAAACTATAGATTTAGATAAAAAATAAGCATAAAATCTGGACTTGTAATAGCCAGAATAAGGAGAGAATATTATGAAGAATGAAACAAAAACAGGTATGGGAGTTTTTCAAAAATATCTAACATTATGGGTAGCGATTTGTATGGTTGTGGGAGTGTTAATTGGAAAATTCGCACCATCAATACCAGCTTTTTTTGATAAATTTGAATATGCGAATGTATCAATACCAACAGCGATTCTTATATGGATTATGATCTATCCTATGATGATGAAAGTTGATTTTCAAAGTGTGAAAAATGTTGGGAAAAATCCCAAAGGATTGTATCTTACATGGATTACCAATTGGTTAATTAAACCTTTTACCATGTATGGAATTTCAGTATTATTCTTTTATGTTATATTCAAAGGATTGATTCCAGCGGATTTGGCAAAAGAATATTTAGCTGGAGCAGTATTATTAGGAGCGGCTCCATGTACAGCAATGGTATTTGTTTGGAGTCAGTTAACCAACGGAAATCCAGCTTATACAGTTGTACAAGTTGCAACAAATGATTTAATTATTTTAGTGGCTTTTGTACCTATTGTAAAATTTTTACTTGGTGTGAGTAATGTTTCTGTACCATGGGATACTTTAATATTATCAGTAGTATTATTTGTAGTAGTTCCACTTACAGTAGGGGTTTTAACCAGAATGGTCATTACGAAAAATAAGGGACTAGATTATTTTGAAAATAAATTTCTGCCAAAATTTGACGGGGTTACGACTTTGGGATTATTACTTATGCTTATATTACTATTTTCGTTCCAAGGAAATGTTATTTTGGGAAATCCAATTCATATTTTATTAATTGCAATTCCCTTAACAATACAAACATTTTTGATATTTTTTATTGCTTTCTTTTCAGCTAAAATAATAAAACTTCCACAAAATATTGCTGCACCTGCAGGAATGATAGGAGCATCAAATTTCTTTGAATTAGCAGTAGCTGTGGCAATTGCATTATTTGGAATGGATTCCCCTGCTGCTTTAGCAACTACGGTGGGCGTATTAACAGAAGTTCCAATTATGTTAATACTTGTAAAAATTGTAAATAGTAAAAAACAATGGTTTCCGAAAACAGATTTAGTGAAAGAATAATTGATAGGAGGCTAGAATGAAGTTTGCAGTAATAGGAGATATTCATAGTAATATTTATGCTTTGAAAAAAGTTTTGGAAGATATTAGGGCAAAGGATGTTGATTTTATATTATCAACAGGTGATTTGGTAGGCTATTTACCTTTCCCCAATGAAGTCATTGAAGAAATTAGGGAAAATCGAGTAATGGCAATTAAAGGGAATCATGATAAAAAGATTGCACAGTCTTCGCGCGTATTTGAATCAGATTTTGAAAACTTATCAGAAAAGCAGGTGCAAAGAGATGCCTCTGAATTATTTACATTATCGAGAATAACAGAGGAAAATAAGCGCTATTTACAGAATCTTCCAGAACAAATTATATTAGATTGTGAGGGCTTTAGAATTCTGATTGTTCATGGAAGCCCAAGGGCAATTGATGAATATTTATTTAACAAACCAGAAGTTTTAGCAGAAATTAAAGAATATATAAAGGAGGATGTTGTAATTAGCGGACATACACATTTGCCTTATTTTCAAAAATACAAGGATAAGTATTTTATCAATGCTGGATCAGTAGGAAAACCAAAACATGGTAGCCCAAAAAGTACTTATGTTATTGTGGAAGTAGGATATGAAAAAATTAATAGTGAGATTATAGAAGTTGAATACAATACAATAGAACTTGTAAAAGCAATA
>JBFHFI010000135.1:0-6445 GCA_041583675.1 Butyrivibrio sp.
ATCCAGGATTGTTAATTTTATTTTTTACATCTTCTCGATAACTTGATTCTTCATTATGTTCCTTTAAAAAATCTACAACTGCAGATACTTCCTCATCTGAGACAAATGCCCCCTGTACTCGAACAGGTTTCTGAAATCCCTGTGGATAAAACAACATATCCCCCTTACCCAATAATTTTTCCGCACCATTCATATCTATAATCGTTCTGGAGTCTACTCCTGATGAAACAGAAAATGCAATTCTCGAAGGAACATTTGCTTTAATAAGACCTGTTATAACATTAACACTTGGTCTTTGCGTCGCAATAACCAAATGTATTCCTGCCGCTCTTGCCAATTGTGCCAATCTTACAATTGCATCTTCAACTTCATTGGATGCTACCATCATAAGATCTGCCAATTCATCTATTATAATAACAACTTGTGGAAGTTTTTCTGGAATCTCTTGATCTTGTTCTTGATCTTGTTCTTGATCTTCATCTTCCATACCCTCTATTTTCTCATTGTAACTTTTAATATCTCTTACTTTGGAATCTGCAAATTTCTGATATCGATCCGTCATTTCTGCGACTGCCCAATTCAAAGCGCCTGCCGCTTTTTTAGGATCTGTTACCACTGGTATCATCAAATGTGGAATCCCATTATATACACTTAATTCCACAACTTTAGGATCAATCATAATCAATTTTACATCTCTGGGATTTGCTTGATATAAAATACTCATAACAATTGTATTAATACAAACTGATTTTCCTGATCCAGTTGCCCCTGCAATAAGCAAATGAGGCATTTTTGCAATATCAGCAATCATTGTTTTTCCTGCTATATCTTTTCCTGCTGCAAAAGCAATTGGAGATTGGTTTTTTTTGAATTCTGGACTCGATAAAAGATCTCCTAATAAAACACCTGTCATTTCTTTATTTGGAACTTCAATCCCAACGGCTGCTTTCCCAGGAATGGGCGCTTCTATTCTAATATCAGCTGCTGCCAAATTTAATTTAATATCATCTGACAAAGATACTATTTTACTAACTTTAACACCCTGCTCGGGTTGTATTTCATATCTAGTAACCGATGGTCCACAACTTACATCTGTTACCGTCACCATAACTCCAAAATTAGCCAGTGTCTGCTGCAATTTATTGGCTGTTGCTCTTAAGTCTTCTTTGAAATTATTTTTATTACCCACCATTCCTTTTTTTAAAAGTTTAATTGGTGGAAATACATATTTCTTTTTTCTTGTTCCCTTTGTCGCTTTATGATTTGTATTTGATTTATAAACTTTGTTTTCATCCGTAGCGTCTTCCGAAGTCTGATGACTCTCTTGTACTTCCATTTCTTGCACTTTTGTTTCTTGCAGTTCTTTTTCTTGCTCAAAATGTTGCCTCTGAGATTCTTCTTGCTCAAATTCTTTTTGTACAAGTTCCATATCAATATATACATCATCTTTTTCATCCGATGTTACTTCGAATGGACTACTTTGCTCTTCTTCATAATGTCTAATTTCTTGTTCATAATATGGCAAATCTTCTGTTTTTTCTTCTTGTTGAATATCTGTTTCTTCCGCCTTTTGAAATCTATAAATAGATTCTGTATTACTTTCATCAGGCACAATCTCATTTGGTAAGATTTCATATGGCTCTTCCTCACCATTGTTTTTAGGAATTTCTGTATCTAAGGATACCCCTTTTATCTTTTTTTGCATTCTTAACTGACGTTGTTCATTTTTTTCTATTTTTCTAACCGCAACTTCTTCACGATACTGTTCCATATCATTCTTTGCTGTATTATATACTTTATTTCCGCTTTTTTTAATACCATTAATAAAAGATTTTTCAGTAATTAATACTAATCCAATAATAATCAACACAAGATCTATTACAAATGCACCAACTACTCCAAACCAAGTTGTTAATGCTTTACATAATATACCCCCGAAAAACCCTCCTCCATTTTTGTGAAACGAAGATTGATAATAATAATCCAAATATTCCCATTCAAAAGCATGATGTCCACTCGCCAACTGAATAAAGGTACAAATAAATAGTATGGTAAATATTGCTGTGATAATTTTTACTCTTGCCAATAAACTATATTGATTAGAAACAGCAAAAAGTATCCCTACAAATAATATAATAGGAAAAATATATGCCAATAAACCAAATAGACCAAAAAAGAAGCTACTAATTGCCTCTCCTACAATTCCTCCAAAGCCAAAATTAGCTAAAAAAAGAATAATTGAAATTGCTAATCCTCCTAAAATAATCACCTCTTGCATAATCTTTGAACTTACAGCATTTCTTTGCGCAACAATAATTGGTGGCTCTTGTTTTGTTGTAGCTTTAGAAGCTGTTGTTCTTGTTTTGGAACGATTTTTAGCAGGTTGTTTTGTAGCTGTTTTTGCCGTTGTCTTTTTTGTTGTTGGTTTTCTTGTTGTTGTTTTTTTTGTATTACCAGTTGCCATTTTAGCCCCCTATTTGTTGATATACTGTATATAAAACCAGTACAATCCCCATGATTGCACAATATATTGCAAAACCTAGATATTTATTACTTTTAATAATTTGTAACATAAATTTTATACTAATAACTCCTGTAATTGCTGCTGCAAAAGCTCCAGATAAATAAGGAATAAAATTTTGACTATTCCAAATATAACCATCCACTTTGCCCAACGAATACTCTTTTATAATAATTCCAATCAGTGCAGGAATCCATACAAGAAAAGAATATTTTACAGCTAATTTTCTATTATAACCAAGAATCCTTCCAAAAGTAATTGTAATTCCAGTTCTTGATATTCCTGGAATCAATCCCACTCCTTGTACCATTCCAACAATTATGGATCCTGAATAATTTGCGTTTTTTGTATTAATTCTACCATTTCCACGTTGATCAGCTATAACTAATAGTCCCGAACTAAGTAACATACCAATTCCCACTATCCATAGCGTATTTGAAGCCATTTCCACTAAACCCCAACTTAAATTCATTAAAATATATGTAATAATAGATGATATAATAATCATAATACTTAATTTTTTGTAAGCGGTATTTATCATTTTAAAATAATGATAATTTGTATTTCCATTTCGAATCTTTTTTCGTATTACAATATTCGCAAAAATTGTAGCCAATATTTCTAAAATACTTCTAATAACTCCAATAAAATCCCTATAAAATACAATCATTAATGCTATAAATACTCCAATGTGAAGCATCATCTGAAAATATATTGAATCATCAACTTGAATATGTAATATTTCTCGTAAAATCACCTGATGTCCTGAACTACTTAAAGGTAAAAACTCTGTGATTCCTTGTACCAGTCCTATAAGTATTCCTTTAATAATGTTCAATGTCTGCCCTCCCACTTCTCTAGTCAATGAATTCCTTCTCTGTATTCTACAGACAATTACCACACTAGATTATAACATCATTACATATGTAAAAACAATAAAAAATCAGATTCGATTTTGCTTTTATCTAGAATCTGATTTTTTACTAAATAATTAGAAATGGTCTAAATTCCCATCTAATCATTCATCGCTTTTTCCATTGCTTGTTTAATATCCTCAATAATATCATTCACATTTTCAATTCCAACTGAAAATCTAATAAGATCAGGTTTAATTCCTGCCTCTAACAACTGTTCATCAGAAAGTTGTCTATGTGTATGACTTGCAGGATGCAGTACAGAAGTTCTGCAATCTGCTACATGTGTTACAATTGCTGCTAATTTAAGACTATCCATAAATTTAATTGATTTTTCTCTTCCACCTTTTAAACCAAAGGTTACAACACCACAAGTTCCATTTGGCAAATATTTTAACTGTAAATCATGATACTGATCTTCTGGAAGATCCGAATAACTTACCCATGATACATTTTCATTATCATTTAAATATTCTGCAACTTTTTTTGCATTTTCACAATGTTGTTTCATTCTAAGATGAAGCGTTTCCAATCCAAGATTTAATAAAAAACAATTAAATGGAGATGGAATAGATCCTAAATCCCTCATTAATTGTGTTGTTGCTTTTGTAATAAAAGCACCTTTTCCAAATTTTTCAGTATATATAATTCCATGATATGACTCGTCCGGTGTCGTTAATCCTGGATATTTATCCGCATATTTATTCCAATCAAAATTTCCGCTATCTACTATACAACCGCCAACCTGTGTTGCATGACCATCCATATATTTTGATGTAGAATGTACCACAATATCTGCCCCAAACTCAAAAGGTCTACAATTAATTGGTGTCGCAAAAGTATTATCCACAATTAAAGGTACTCCATTTTTATGTGCTAGTTTTGCAAATTTTTCAATATCCAACACATCTAATGTTGGATTAGAAATGGTCTCTCCAAATAAGGCTTTGGTATTCGGTCTAAAATAAGACTGTAATTCTTCTTCAGACATATTAGGATTTACAAAAGTACATTCTATTCCTAACTTCTTTAATGTAACCCCATATAAATTAAAAGTACCACCATATACCTGTGAAGAACTAATAATATGATCTCCTGATTCACATAAATTAACAATGGTATAAAAATTAGCCGCCTGTCCTGATGAAAGTAACATAGCCGCCACTCCACCTTCTAGGTCACATATTTTTGCAGCGACTGAATCATTGGTTGGATTTTGAAGTCTGGTATAAAAATATCCACTTTCTTCTAAATCAAAAAGTCTTCCCATTTGATCACTTGTTTCATATTTAAAAGTTGTACTTTGATAAATTGGAAGAACTCTAGCTTCTCCATTTTTTGGTGTATACCCACTTTGAATACATTTTGTTTCAATACTATAATCACTCATTATTTTCTCCTCACTTTTTTGCTTTTTTCATTGTTATCCCATATTTTTTCTAATTCTCTAGATTGTTTTTTAGATATCTTACCCATTAAAGCAACACTACTTTTTGAAAAATCTAAATATTTAATAATACATTGATCCACATCTTCTTTGGTTACTCTACTTAATTTATCTAATGTTTCATCCATTTCTTCTATTTTACCAAATGCCATATATGACTTAGCATTTGCATCCATCCTAGACGTAGAAGATTCTTCCGCAAGAATTAATTCTGTTTTCATCTGTTTTTTTATAATTTCAATTTCTTCTTCGGAAATTCCTGTATTTCTTAATTCCTCTATAATATCAATAATTCCAAATACAACTTTTGTTGCTTGCTTTGGATTCATAGAAGCATAAATATGAAACAACCCTGCTTTTTGAAACATACTACTATAAGAATATATACTATATGTCAATCCCAATTCTTCACGAATTTTTTGAAACAAACGTGCATTTAGATTTCCTCCAATGCAAGCATTTAAAATACTCATTGGAAATCTTTCTTCATCTACTGAAGATACATTATCAAATGCAATATTCATATGTAATTGTTCTGTTTGCTTACTTTCCACAAAAAAGCATTTACGATAAATAGGTTGAGAATATTTTAATTCTTTATTATATATTGGTATTTGTCCAAAATATTTTTCCAATACCTGTAATACTTGTTCTGACGATTCTCCTCCTGTAATAGATATTACAAAATGGTCTCCTATATAATTTTCCTTCCACGCTTTCACTATTTGCTCTCTATCAAAGGATTTCACATTTTTGTCCGAGCCAGAAATAAGATATCCATATGCAGAATCTGGCCATATATATTTTTGTAGAATTTCATGACACATCTCTTCTGGAGAATCCTCATATAATTCAATTTCATCTATAATCACAGACTTTTCTTTTTCAATCTCATCTTTTTCAAAACTAGAATCCAATAACATTGAACTCATTATTTTAATTGCTTGATCAAAATCCTCATTTAAAACTCTCCCATAATATGAAGTGAGTTCTTTGGCTGTATATGCATTAATATCTCCTCCTAAGTCACTCATAATATCCGCTAATTCTTTAGAAGAATATGTTGAAGTACCTTTGAAAAGCATATGCTCAATAAAATGGGATATCCCATTTTCTTCTTGTGTCTCAACTGCCGACCCCATTTTCACAAAGACACCAAATGCCGTTGACCGCCTATCTGCCATATATTCATATATAACAGGAATTTCATTACTCAATTTTAATATTTGTACCATCTAAATCTTCCACTGTCTCCTTTGTTCGCGTAATTTCTACTTTCCTTATTACATTGCCAGATACTTCTAGAATTTTAAACAAAAGACCAAAACAAGATATTTCACAGTTCTCATTTTCTTCAGGTATTCTATCCAGTATAGATATTAATAAACCATTTAAAGTTTCATAATCTTCACTTACAATTTCAGTTCCAAGAAGTGCATTAATATCTTCCAATTCTGTTAAACCATCCACTACATAGGTATCTTCATCATTATGTTCCAATATTTCTTCTTCTTCGTCATATTCATCCAATATATTTCCAACAATTTCTTCAATAATATCTTC
>JBFHFI010000136.1:0-6423 GCA_041583675.1 Butyrivibrio sp.
AATCCCCCAGTGTTACACTTCCAGAGATTGGTTGCTGCATTCCTAATATGCTTTTTAACAATGTTGTTTTACCAATACCATTGGCTCCTACAAGAACAACCTTATCTCCACGCTCCATCAACAAATTCAACTCTCTAGATAATGGTTCATTATATCCAATAATAAGATTTTCTGTTTCAAAAATTAATTTTCCAGCAGTTCTTGCTTGTTTAAAATGAAATTCTGGCTTTGGTTTTTCTTTTGTTATTTCAATCACATCCATTTTATCCAATTTCTTTTGACGTGACATTGCCATATTTCTAGTTGCAACCCTAGCTTTGTTTCTTGCTACAAAATCTTCTAATTCTGATATTTCTTGCTGTTGACGCTTATATGCAGATTCTCTCTGAGCTTTTTTTACCAAATATACTTCTTGGAATTTATTATAATCTCCTACATATCTATTAAGTTCCTGATTTTCCATATGATATATTAAATTAACAACATCATTTAAAAATGAAACATCATGAGATATTAATATAAAAGCATTTTCATAATCTATTAAATACCTTTTTAACCATTCAATATGCTGCGTATCTAAATAATTTGTAGGTTCATCCAATAATAAAATATCAGGTTTTTCCATTAATAATTTTCCTAATAAAACTTTGGTCCTTTGTCCACCGCTTAATTCTGTAACATCTTGGTCCAATCCAATTTCAAGGAGCCCCAAAGCTCTCGCTACTTCTTCTACTTTAGAGTCGATAAAATAGAAATCAAGAGCCATCAAAAAATCCTGAATAACTCCCAAATCTTCCATCATAACATTTAATTCATCTTCATCTACATCACCCATACGAGTACATATATCATTCATTTTGTCTTCCATATCAAAAAGAAATACAAAAGCAGATTTTAAAACATCTCTAATTGTCATTCCCTTTTCCAAGACAGTATGTTGATCTAAATATCCTGTTCGAACATTTTTTGCCCACTCCACCTTTCCTTCATCCGGTTGAAGTTTGTTTGTTACAATATTCATAAAAGTGGATTTACCTTCTCCATTGGCGCCCACTAATCCAATATGTTCTCCCTTTAACATTCGAAATGATACATCGCTAAAAATAGCTCTATCTCCAAATCCGTGACTTAAATTTTCTACATTTAAAATACTCATCTTAACTCCTGTCTATACAATTTAAAATAACCCAAAAGCCATAGACTCTGGGTTATTTACATAAAAGCTACCTAGGGGACTCGAACCCCCGACCTCCGCCTTACCAAGGCGACGCGCTACCAACTGTGCCAAGGCAGCAAAACATCCAAGTGATAATTTACCATAAAATCTAATTTTACGCAACACTATCCTGTGTTTTTTTCTATTTCCTATATAAAAGATTTCTATTCATCCTATTGTAATACAATATATATCTCTAATCACCTTTGAATTCATTAATTTTATTACGAATCCTTTGAATTGCATTATCGATTGATTTTGGAGATTTTTCCATATGTTCACCAATTTCTGCATAACTTAAACCTTCTACATATAATTCAAGTACGTTTTTTTCCATTTTACTTAAATTATGAAAAATTGCCTCCATAAGCTGTCTATTTTCTTCTCTCCCCATTATTAAATCTTCTGGACTTTTATCCAAGGAAGATGTTATTACATCAGAAAGTGTCGCAGAATCTCCCATTTCATCTTTGACTGGTGTATCTAATGAAATATATGAATTAAGTGGTGTGTTTTTCTTTCTATTATAAGTTGTAACTGCTGTTCTAATCTGCCTAGATACACAAATAGATGCAAAGGTCATAAATAAAGTGGATTTGTCAAATTTATAATCTCTTACTGCCTTATATAGTCCAATCATACCTTCTTGAATTAAATCATCATTATCAGCCCCTGCCAAAAAATATGCCCGTGCTTTCATTCTAACAAAATTTTTATATTTTTCCATTAAATACTCAGCAGATTCATTATCTCCTGCATGATATTTTTCCACTAATTCTTCATCTGATAATTTTTCATATTCAGTATATTTATTCATATATTGCTCCTTAGCCAAGGCGTTGTCTTACAATTTCATATGCAAGTATACCTGCTGCAACCGACGCATTTAGAGAATCAATATCTCCCTTCATCGGAATGGATGCTGTAAAATCACATTTTTCTTTTACAAGCCTACCAACTCCATCTCCTTCATTTCCAATAACAAGTCCTATTGGTCCCTTTAAATTCTGGTTATACATTAATGCGCCCGTCATATCCGCACATACAAACCAAATTCCTTGTTTTTTCAAATCATCAATTGTCTTTCCTATATTTGTAACTTTAGCCACCGGTGTGTAATTCAAAGCCCCTGAAGAAGTTCTCGCTACCGTAGCTGTTAAACCTACTGCACGTCTTTTGGGTATTATAACACCATGTGCTCCTGCCAAATTTGCGGTTCTAATAATAGCTCCCAGGTTATGAGGATCTTCTATCCCATCTAATACAAATATAAAAGGATCTTCTCCTTTTTCTTTTGCAATTTTTAAAATATCTTCTACTTCAGCATATTCATAAGCTGCCGCTTGCGCAATAACTCCTTGATGATGCTTTGTTTCTGACATTTGATCCAAACGTTCTTTTTGAACATAATTAATAATTGTATCACCTTTTTTGGCTTCTCTAATAATAGACACAATTGGTCCATCTTTTACACCATCTAATATAAATACTTTATCAATTGTTTTTCCTGCACGAAAGGCTTCTAATACTGCATTACGACCTTCAATGGTAAATTCCTCATATCTCATTTAATCTCCCTCAACCGCATCAAATCCGGTTTTTACTATTTCCATTATTCTATCAAACTTTTTTTCCAAATATAAATATCCTATTAAAGCTTCATAGCCAGTTGCTTTTCTATATTCACTTGCTGTTGCATTTTTCGCCTTTGTAAACGAATGGGCATTACGACCTCTTTTATAAACTGTAATTTCATCTTCTGTAAGTGTTTTCAATAAAATATCAATTATTTTCGCTTGCATGGTTGCCTTTGCATATTTACTAGCACGTTTATTTAAAGTATTTACCGGTGCATTTCCTTGATATACCAAATAGGTTCTAATAATTAGCTCATATACTCCATCTCCAATATAGGCTAAAGTCAATGGTGAATAATTGGCAATATCCACAGGTTCTAATCCAAAATGGCTTTGCATTTCTTCAAACATATCAATCTCCCTTGCATTTATTTTACAATTACTGTTCCTTCTCGAGTATCTTTAATTGTAACACCTAAATCAAGTAACTGATTGCGGATCTCATCTGCTTTTGCAAAATCTTTTTCTTTTCTTGCTTGATTTCGAGCAAAAATCAAATTAACCACTTCTTCAGATGGCCCTACTTCTTTTGGCATAGGATCAACCCCTAATATATTACACAACATATTAATCTTTTCTAACAATCCTACAAGATATACTTTACTATTTTCACTGGTTGCGTTAGTATTGGAAAATTTCACCAAATCAAAAATAGCAGTTATTGCATCCGCTGTATTAAAATCATCATCCATTGCCTGTTCAAAATCTAATCTGTATCTATCTGCTTGGTCTAATTGCTCTTTTTCCTCTGCACTTATTTCAGAAATAGTAGAAGTCTGCGCTAATCTATTAAGATTATCTACTGCTGTAAGAATTCTATTTAACGAATTCTTTGCCGCTTCCATAAGTTCTTCACTGAAATTTAATGGATTTCTATAATGTGCACTTAACATAAAAAATCTCAGAATTTGAAGATCATATTTTTCCGAAATATCTCTTACTGTAAAGAAATTTCCCAAAGATTTACTCATTTTTTGATTGTTAATATTTAAAAAAGCATTATGCATCCAATAATGCGCAAATTCGGATCCATTTGCAGCTTCACTCTGAGCAATTTCATTTTCATGATGAGGAAAAACCAAATCCTCTCCTCCTGCATGAATATCTATTGTATCTCCTAAATATCTCTTAGCCATAACAGAACATTCAATATGCCATCCTGGTCTTCCTTTGCTCCATGGTGCATCCCAGTATGGTTCATTTTGTTTTTTGGGTTTCCAAAGCACAAAATCCAACGGATCATCTTTTCCATCTTCTCCACGCACTTTGATATCTCTATGTCCAGCTTCCAAATCATCAATATTTTTTTTGGATAATTTACCATATCCTTGAAATTTTCTAGTACGATAATATACTGTTCCATCTTTTGAATAAGCATATCCTTTGTCTTCAAGGTTTTGAATCATCTGTATCATTCCACCAATTTCTTTGGTCGCAAGAGGATGCACTGTCGCTGGCAAAATATTCATAGCTTCCATATCTTTTTTGCATTCTGCAATATAGCGCTCTGATATTACATCTGATTCAACGCCTTCCTCCATTGCTTTTTTGATTATTTTATCATCCACGTCTGTAAAATTAGAGACAAAGTTCACCTTGTATCCTTTGTATGTAAAATATCTTCTAACAGTATCAAAGCATATCATTGGTCTTGCATTTCCTATATGTATTAAATTATACACAGTCGGTCCACATACATACATGGAAACTTCCCCTTCTTTAATTGGGATAAACTCTTGTTTTTGTTTGGTTAGAGTATTATAAATTTTCATCTATTTCTCCTTCGCTCATTTTTTTTATAATTTCATTGATTTGTATCTTTAGTTTTCTATTTTCTTTTTTCAAACAATTAATATCTTGTAATACTGGATCTGGTAAATGAATCTGATCCAAATCAGCATTGGGCATTCTTTTATTTGCACATTTAACAACGCGTCCCGGAATTCCTATAACAGTAGAATTCGGCGGTACTTTCTCAAGCACCACAGATCCTGCTCCAATTTTGGAACCTTCACCTATAGTAAAAGACCCTAAAATCTTTGCTCCAGTACTAATCATTACATTATCTTCTATTGTTGGATGTCTTTTCCCTTGCTCTTTTCCTGTTCCACCCAGTGTTACCCCCTGATATAGGGTAACATTTTCACCTATAATAGATGTTTCCCCTATTACAACTCCATGTCCATGGTCAATAAATAACCCATTACCAATTTGT
This sequence comes from Butyrivibrio sp., assembly GCA_041583675.1. Lineage (GTDB taxonomy): Bacteria > Bacillota > Clostridia > Lachnospirales > Lachnospiraceae > Eshraghiella. The sequence goes on from JBFHFI010000136.1 coordinate 5,069, forward strand.
GCCCCTGGATGAATCTCTATTCCTGTTTTTTTGAGGGCCCTTTGTGAAATAAATCGAGCGCGCATATAATGACCTTTTACAAAATGTTTATGTGCTTTTTTGTATTTCCAGATTGCCCAAAAACTTGGATATAAAAAAACTTCCAAATCACGTTTCATTGCTGGATCTCTGTCTTTTATTAATTCTATCTGTTCTTTTACATATTTAAAAAATCTCATTTTTCACTCCTATAAACAAAAAAATACCTTCGTCTGCAAAAACAGAGACGAAAATATTCCGCGGTTCCACTCTGATAGATTCCTTATAAAAAATCCACTCATAGTCATTTAAAAATGACAAACATCTAACGCTGTTACCCGTAACGGAATACTTTATTCCTCCGCTCAACTCCGGAATGCACTTCACATTTTCTTAGTAAGGTCTGCTTTCAGCCGATGACACACCCTCTCTGTTATATAGAATTATGCTACTCTTTTCCTTCAAAGTTTTTCACCTAAATATACATATAGAATAGGCATATTCAAAGCATTTGTCAACTAATTATTAACAAGTAATTGTCTTCCCCTAGCTTTTTTCCCAAAAGATTAAGCATCCCCATTGTTTTTGTGACAACCACCACAACCACTACAGCCTTTTTCTTCATTCATAACATCATAATCATAATATACATAATTATTTACTGTTGTTAAAAGAGCCATTGATTGAGCTGATATTCCCTTACCTTCTCCTGTAAATCCAAGCCCCTCTTCTGTTGTTGCTTTTACATTCACTTGATCTACATGGATCTTCAATGTCTTTGCTATATTTTCACGCATTTGTTTTATATATGGGGACATTTTCGGAGCTTGGGCTATAATTGTACTATCTATATTTTCAATTACATAATTCTGCTCTGATAACATATCTCCAACTTTTTCTAATAATTGAATACTAGAAATCCCTTTGTATTCTTCCTCTGTATCAGGAAAATGGGTTCCAATATCCCCTAATGCCGCAGCTCCAAGTAATGCATCCATAATTGCATGTAACAAAACATCTGCATCAGAATGTCCTAGTAGTCCTTTTTCATATGGAATCTCCACTCCACCTAATATTAATTTTCTATCTATACTTAAACGATGAACATCATAACCAGTTCCTATTCTCATCTAAAAACCTCCTGTCGTACTTTATTTTCAAAAAAAGCCCTTGATAATAATCAAGGGCTTTTCTAAAGTAGCGGAAAAGGGAATCGAACCCCTGACACCATGGGTATGAACCATGTGCTCTAGCCATCTGAGCTATTCCGCCATATATACACTTACTCTTTGTTATAAAAGTGGGACCTACAGGGCTCGAACCTGTGACCCTCTGCT
>JBFHFI010000137.1:0-6402 GCA_041583675.1 Butyrivibrio sp.
AACTCCTTGCATTTCAGAATGTAGAATTTTGGCAGTTCCAATATTCATGCCTCGATATACTTGCATAGAATCAGCACTAATAATTTCACCGTGAATTGCTTTTGCAAGCTGAATGCTTAATGAAGTTTTACCAACTGCTGTTGGACCTGTTAATATAACTAATGGTTTTTTCAATCTATTATAACTCCTTGCGTTTTATACAATTCGATTAAACTTTTTTTCTAATTCATAGTTGCTCATGGTAATCATAGTAGGTCGTCCATGGGGACAATGATAGGGTTGATCCAAATCCATTAATTCAGAGATTAAAGCTTGTGCCTCTGGATAAGAAAGATGATTATTTCCCTTTACTGCAGCTTTACAAGCCATTGTGGCTATTCTATGATAAATTGTTTTTTGAGTTGTATTTTTATTTTCTGAAGACAAAGAATCTAATACTTCAAGCATAATTTCTTTTGGATCCCCCTGAGAAAATTCACTAGGAATTCCTCTAATTGCAAAATCCGTTTTGCCAAAATCTTCTATTTCAAATCCTAAAGAAGTAAAATGGGTTAGATTTTCCTTTAAAAGATCTATTTCAGAAGGAATCGGGGTAATAATAATGGGTGGACTTATTTGTTGTGTTTGAATAGTCCTATTATTATAGGCTTTCATAATTCTTTCAAATAAGACTTTTTCATGAGCTGCATGTTGATCTACAATATACATATTTTTATCAAATTCCATAATCCAATATGTTTCAAAAACTTGTCCAATTATACGTATATCTTTTTTATTTTCTTGTTTTAAAAGTTCTTTTTTTTCAAATAATTCAGATTGCTCATAGACAACAGGTGGTATTGTTTCTTTAAAAGCAAGTGCTCTTTTTTCTTCAAAAGGTTCTGGCATTTTAATTTGACTTGTGGGAATCTCTTTTTGTTTAACCTCTTGAATAGGTTGATGGTCTTCAGCTTCTTTTTGTAATGTTACTTCAATTTCAGGAATAAGTTCTTTATGAGACAAGGAATCTTTTACTGTCTTTTCAATTGCATTATATAATTCATTTTGATTAGAAAATCTTAATTCCATTTTTGTAGGATGAACATTAACATCTAATAATTCAGGATTTATAACTATATGAAAAGCTGTAAATGGATATTTGTGTTGCATCATAAAGGGAGCATAAGCATCTTCAATTGCTTTTGAAATAATATCGCTTTTAATATATCTTCCGTTGATATAATAATTTTCGAAATTACGATTCCCTCTTGAAATTACAGGTTCTCCTATATATCCATTGATTTTCATATCTTCTGTTTGAAAATTAATCTCTAATAAATGAGAAGTGATATCACGCCCATAAATTGTATAGATTACATCTTTTAATTTTGAATTTCCCATTGTTTGTATTTTGGGTTTTCCATTGACAATAAAACGAAAAGATACTTCAGGATGGGACATGCATAATTGTTCTACTACATTACTTATATAACCTGCTTCTGTTGCGTTGGTTTTAAGAAATTTACGTCTTGCTGGCGTATTATAAAACAAATTTCTAATTAAAAAAGTTGTACCATCTGGTGCTCCCGCTTCTTCAAATATCTTTTCAATTCCCCCATCCATACAATATCGAATGCCTACAAAAGAATCCTTGGTTTTTGTGATTAATTCAACCTGAGAAACAGCACTAATGCTGGATAATGCTTCGCCTCTAAAACCAAGAGAGGATACATTCATTAGGTCTGTTGCCTGTTTTATTTTACTTGTAGCATGGCGTAAAAATGCAATTTTTACGTCTTCATTACTAATACCACATCCATTATCTGTAATTCTAATCAAAGAGGTTCCACCATCTTTGATTTCAATGGTTACGGCATTGGAGCCTGCGTCAATTGCATTTTCTACAAGTTCTTTTACCACAGAAGAAGGTCTTTCTACAACCTCTCCTGCCGCTATTTTATTGATTGTATTTTGATCTAATATATTTATGGACATATTACCACCTATTCTTTATCTTGTCCTGAACTGCAAATAGCTCATTTAAGGCTTCTATTGGTGTCATTTTAGAAAGTTCCATATTTTTAATATCATTAATAATATCATCATTGCTGACAGTATCAAAAATTGACATTTGTACAAATTCATCTTTGGTTATTTTACGTGGAATTTTAAAAGCTTCTGCAGGCATTCCTAATCTAGCAATTTCTCGAGCTTTTAAAGAAATATCATTTTCAGATAATTCAGATACCAATTGTTTGGCTCTTGTAATTACAGATTCTGGAACTCCAGCTAATTTTGCAACTTGAATTCCATAACTTTTATCAGCACCACCTTTTACTATTTTTCGAAGAAATACAATATCATCCCCTTTTTCTTTTACTGCAATACAATAATTATTTACGGATTCAATAGTTCCTTCTAATTCTGTTAATTCATGATAATGTGTTGCAAATAATGTTTTAGATCCTAATAATTTAGGATTACTTATATGTTCTACCACTGCCCATGCAATGGATAATCCATCATAAGTACTGGTTCCTCTACCAATTTCATCCAAAATCAAAAGACTATCTTTGGTTGCATTTCTTAAAATATTAGCAACTTCTGTCATTTCTACCATAAAGGTACTTTGTCCACTGGCTAAATCATCAGAAGCCCCTACTCTTGTAAAGATTTTATCACATATGCCAATATCTGCTTGTTTTGCAGGAATAAAACTACCTATTTGAGCCATTAATACAATTAATGCACATTGTCTCATATAGGTTGATTTACCAGCCATATTAGGTCCCGTAATAATAGAAATTCTTTGATTTTCATTGTCCAAGTAGGTATCATTTTCTACAAACATTCCATTGGGAATCATTTTTTCTACAACAGGATGGCGTCCACCTTGAATATTAATAATACCTTTATTATTAATTGAAGGCCTTACAAAATCATACTGGCCAGCAACCAATGCCAAAGTTGTAAATACATCAATTTGTGCAATTGCTTTTGCTGTATTCTGTATTCTAATAACTTCTTTTGATATAGAATCCCGCACTTGAGAAAACAAGTCATATTCCAGTGAATATAATTTATCTTCTGCACCTAATATAATATCTTCTAATTCTTTTAATTTAGTGGTTGTATAGCGTTCTGCATTTGTTAAAGTTTGTTTTCTCACATAATGTTCAGGCACCATATTTTTAAAGGAATTGGTAACTTCCAAATAATATCCAAAAACATTATTGAATTTTATTTTTAAATTTTTAATACCCGTAGATTCTTTTTCTTCTGCTTCTAAATCTGCCAACCAATTTTTCCCTTGTATTTTTGCATTTTTTAATTGATCAACTTTTTCGTGAAATCCTTTTTTAATTAAACCACCCTCTTTAATTGTAATAGGTGGCTCATCTACTATGGCCTGATCAATTAATTGATAAATATCATGCAATGTATCTAGGTTTTGGTATAATTCTTTAATACGAAGAACACCACTATCTTTTAATAAATCTTTAATATGTGGAAGCATCTCTAGAGAACCTTTAAATGCAATGAGATCTCTTGGCGTTGCTGTTTTTGTACTAATTCTAGCAATTAACCTTTCTAAATCATATACCGGATTTAAATATTCTCTAAGTTCTTCGCGTGTAATATAATTATTTAGATATTCCTCTACTACATCTTGACGTTTTATAATTTCATCTTTGGATATCAATGGTTGTTCAATCATAGTTCTTAATAATCTAGCGCCCATTGCTGTTTTTGTTTTATCTAAGACCCAAAGTAATGAGCCGCGTTTTTGTTTTTCTCTCATTGTTTCTACTAGTTCAAGATTACGCCTTGTAGAGCTGTCTATAATCATATATTTACCTGTTGAATAAGGTGTTATATGCGTAATATGTGTTAATTCATTTTTTTGAACAGAATATAAATATTGTAATAACGCGCCTGCTGCAATTGTTGCTGTTGGATAATCTTTTAAACCCATACCTTCTAATGAACCTATATGAAAATGTGTTTTCATTAAATCTTCTGCATTATGGTCATCAAAATACCAATTTTCCAATTCTGACATAACAATGGATAATCGCTCATTTAATTCATCAATATTAATCCCACTTATTAAAAAAGACTCATTACATATAATTTCAGAAGGTGAAAATTTATTAATCTCATCAATAAGCTCTCTAGCAGAACGGAATTCTGTTACCAAAAACTCTCCAGTTGTAATATCAGAAGTAGCCAATCCAATCACATCGCCCATATAGGCAATACACATTATATAATTATTCTGTTCTTCTTTTAAGGCACTGGAATTAAAATTAGTACCCGGTGTTACAACTTTTACAACTTCTCTTTTTACCAATCCTTTTGCTTGTTTTGGATCTTCTACTTGTTCACAAATAGCTACTTTATAGCCTTTTTTAACCAAACGATTAATATAGGTTTCTGCTGCATGGTAAGGAATTCCACACATGGGCGCACGCTCTTCTTGACCGCAAGCTTTACCAGTTAATGTTAATTCCAGTTCTCTTGATACATTAAGTGCATCCTCAAAGAACATTTCATAGAAATCTCCTAAACGATAAAATAAAACACAATCTTTATATTCTTCTTTGGTTTCTAAATATTTTTGCATCATTGGTGAATATTGAGCCATAGTTATATCCTTCTTCGTATTATATAATCTGTTCTCCAATATAATAGAATCCTTTGCTTTGTTTTAATAATACATTAATAATGGATCCAATTAAAGATTCATCTCCCGGAAAATGAACAAGTGTATTATTTTCTAATCTTCCAGTTAAAAGTTCCGAATGCTGTTCATTTACATGTTCTACTAAAACAGGTAAAGTTTTACCGACATCTTGACCGCAGCGTTTTCTGGCCCCTTTTCTTACGGTTTCTAAAAGTCTATTAAATCTATCTTGTGTAATTTCACTTGGAATCTGGTCTTCCATACTTGCCGCAGGAGTACCTACTCTTTTGGAATAGATAAAAGTAAAGGCACTATCAAATTCAGCTTGTTCTACTACATCTAATGTATCTTTGAAATCTTCTTCTGTTTCCCCAGGAAAACCTACAATAATATCAGTTGTTATGGATACATCTGGAATTGCATTTCTTATTTTTTTAACCAAGGTTAAATATTCTTCTTTGGTATAATTTCTATTCATTCTAGTAAGTGTATTGGTACTTCCAGCTTGTAAAGGAAGATGTATATGATTACAAATTTTGGGTTCTAGAGCCATTCGTTTAATTAATTCATCTGATAAATCTTTTGGATGAGGGGTCATAAATCGAATACGTTCTAATCCATCAATTTGTGCAATTTCTTTTAAAAGAGAAGGAAAAGAAATTGGATTTTCTAATGTTTTACCATAGGAATTTACATTTTGTCCAAGAAGCATTATTTCTTTTACCCCATCTGCTACAAAATGCTCTATTTCTCTTATAATATCTTTTGGTTCTCTACTTCTTTCTCGTCCTCTTACATAAGGCACAATACAATAACTACAAAAGTTATCACATCCATATGTAATATTAATTCCCGTTTTAAAAGAATATTTTCTACTATTTGGTAAATCTTCCACAATGGAATTGGTATCTTTCCAAATATCCATAATCATTCCATTACTATTTAAACGGTCATATAATAATTCCGCTAATTTAAAGATGTTATGTGTTCCAAAAACAATATCCACAAATTTAAATTTGTTTTTTATGGTTTCGATTTCATCTGGCTCTTGCATCATACAACCACATACTGCTACCATTTTATCAGGATTATGATTTTTCATAGCATGTACATATCCTAATCTTCCATATAATTTTGTATTTGCATTTTCTCTTACAGAACAAGTGTTATATATAATAAAATCAGCTTCTTCCGTATCCACAATTTGAAAACCAATTTGTTCCAAAATACCAATTAATTTTTCAGAATCACGACTATTCATTTGACAACCAAAAGTAACCACTCCTGCTGTAAGAGGTCTTGCCTTTTTTTGCGCTTTTTCTTGAATTTGTTGTTTGCATTTTTGAATAAAATAATATTGTCTCTCTGGTTCTGAAGTAGGTGCTGGTTGATTGATATCTATAATATTAATTGCTTGTTTAATAGTTTTGTTATATTCCATATTTCTTCCTTTCAAGTGACTACTATCTAATTATACATAAATTAGATAGCTTTTCAATACTCCGCCGCAAGAGCAAATGCTCTGAGGGGGACTTACCACACTCCGCCGCAAGAGCCTAGCTCTGAGGGGGACTTACCACACTCCGCCGCAAGAGCAAATGCTCTGAGGGGGACTTACCACACTAATTCTTATTTTCAACCTAGATATTCAAAAATTTTTTGGTTCCTAGTTCTGCTATCATTTCCAACAAATACTAGAAATTCACCTTTTTCACAAATGTAATTTCCTTGTGCAT
>JBFHFI010000138.1:0-6316 GCA_041583675.1 Butyrivibrio sp.
AGTTTCTTAATTATGACAATAGCTCACAGTCTATATATGATCATGAAAATTACAAAGATGAGAAATATAATATTTTGTTTTTTCATAATTTTGATAAATATACTTCATTAGACGAACCATTTAATAAGGTAAAAAGAAAATATGAATTAAAAAAGAGAGAAGTACACAAATGTGTACTGAAAGAAGCATAAATTTGACATCCGGTAAAGAGTTTGAATAGAGAAAAGGCTCTACAATAAATGTTGGGGTGTATGATTTAAAATCATATACTTCAACGTTTTTTTATTTTATAATAAAAAAACACCCCCAAGTGCCAGTCCACAACAACATAACCACTCGGAGGTGCATAAATGCATAATCATTGTATCAATAAACTCATAAATATTGAAGAGGTAATCGTAAAAAAAATTGTTCATGCAGACAATTTTGTGCAAATTCACCTTGAAACCAAGCCAAAAGATCACATTTGTCCTGTATGTGGAGCATCAACAAAGAAAATTCATGATTACAGAATGCAGAAAATCAAAGATCTTCCATTTCAAATGAAGCATTGCTATCTTATTTTAAAGAAAAGAAGATATACCTGTTCTTGTGGAAAACATTTTTATGAAGATTATAGTTTTTTACCAAGATATTTCCAAAGAACATCAAGACTTACAGCATTTATAGCCTCTGCCCTACATGATAGCATTTCTATTACTACGATTTCTAAGCAGACAAATATTTCTGTTAATACGATCAATCGTATTTTAGATACTATCAACTGTTACAGACCGAAACTTTCCCAAAGTATTTCCATTGATGAGTTCAAAGGAAACTCCGGTGGAGAAAAGTTTCAGTGTATTTTAGTAGATCCGTTAAAACATTCTGTGCTCGATATCTTACCGTCCAGATCACAAACATACTTAACCTCCTATTTCAGAGATATTCCAAAGAGAGAACGCCACAGGGTGAAGTTCTTTGTCTGTGATATGTGGCAACCCTACACGGATTTGGCTAGAACATTCTTTCCTAACGCTTCCATTGTTATTGATAAATATCATTTTGTCAGACAAACCACTTGGGCCATTGAAAACGTTAGAAAAAGACTTCAGAAAACCATGCCCGCAAATCTTCGAAAATACTATAAAAGAAGCCATAAATTAATTCTTTCTAGGTATTACAAATTAACAGGAGAAAACAAAGTAGCTTGTGATCTAATGCTCTTATATAATGATGATCTAAGACGAGCACACCACTTAAAGGAATGGTTTTACAGTATCTGTCAGAATCCAAAGTATTCTGAACAGCGCTTAGAGTTTTATAAATGGATTCACGCAGCGGAACAATCAGGCTTACCTGAGTTTGAGAAATGCGCAAATACTTACCGTCATTGGAGCAAAGAGATTCTAAATGCTTTTAAGTATGGACATCTTACAAATGGTCCAACTGAAGGATTTAACAATAAAATAAAAGTTCTGAAACGTACATCCTATGGTTATAGGAATTTCAAACATTTCAGAACCAGAATTTTGTTAAATGCACAATAAATCAAGTAAAATAATGGACTGGCATTGAGGGTGTTATTTGCATGCTTAAAAATATGATTTTTTAATTCAAACATTAAAATCCCCATAAACGCAGTAATGGGGCCGCTTCCATAAGGATGCCACCCCAACTATTGACAAAGAGCCAAAAAAAAGGCATCTCTCGATGCCTTTTTTTATACTTATTCCTCTAATGTATCAAAAGTCTCTGATAAAGGTGCTCCTGGAGAAACCATTGGAAATACCATATCATCTTTTTCAATTACACAATCAATTACACACGGAACATTTAATTCAATTGCTTTTTCTAAAACAGGTACTAATTCTTCCTGTTTTGTTACACGAAATGCTGTTGCTCCCATCGCTTCCGCAACCTTAACATAATCCACCTTATCATCAAATACTGTATAAGAATATCTTTCTCCATAATATAGATTCTGCCACTGCCTAACCATTCCCAGTACATGATTATTAATAATCACCTCCACAAATGGTATATTATATCTGGTTGCAGTTGCTATTTCATTCATATTCATTCTAAAGCAACCATCTCCTGCAATATTAATAACCGTTGTATCTTTACATCCCATTTTTGCACCAAGCGCTGCACCCAAACCATATCCCATAGTTCCAAGCCCTCCTGATGTAAGGAAAGTATGTGGTCTATTAAATTTATAATACTGAGCTGCCCACATCTGATGTTGTCCAACTTCAGTTGCTATAATTGCATCTCCCTTAGTCACTTCATATATTTTTTCTATAACAAATGGTCCTGTTAATTTGTTTCCCTCATATTTCAATGGATATTTTTGCTTCATATCCATAATATATTCCATCCACTCTGCATGATTTTGTTGTTTTAAATTAACATTAATAACTTTTAATATCTCTTTAATATCTCCAATCACACTGGCATCAGTTTTTACATTTTTATTAATTTCTGCTGGATCAACATCAAATTGTAAAATACGAGCTAATGGTGCAAATCTTGCTGTATCCCCAGTTACTCTATCCGAGAATCTAGCTCCAATTACAATTAATAAATCACATTCCATTACTCCAAAATTAGACGTTTTAGTTCCATGCATACCTATCATCCCTGTATATTCATTCCGTGTTCCATCAAACGCACCTTTTCCCATAAGTGTATCTGTTACTGGAGCCTGTAATTTGTCTATGAATTCAGCTATTTCTTTTTCTGCCTCTGAAATAACAGCTCCTCCACCAATAAAAACAAATGGTTTTTTTGATTCCTGTATTATTTTCACAGCTGTTTCCACAGCATCAGGAGTGATATTTTCTTTTGCTCTTTCTATTTTGATAGGTGTTTTTTTAGTATATTCTGCAACCTGAGCAGTTACATCTTTGGGAATATCTACCAATACCGGGCCTGGTCTTCCTGTTTGAGCAATCGCAAAAGCCTCCCTCATAATTTGAGCCAATTTAGTTACATCTTTCACTATATAATTATGTTTTGTAATTGGGAGTGTAATTCCAGCAATATCTACTTCCTGAAAACTATCTTTTCCTAAAAGTGGAACTCCTACATTACAGGTAATTGCTACCATTGGAATGGAATCCATATAAGCGGTTGCAATTCCAGTTACTAAATTAGTTGCTCCCGGTCCTGATGTGGCAAAACATACGCCCACTAGGCCGGTTGCTCTCGCATATCCATCTGCTGCATGAGATGCCCCTTGCTCATGAGAAGTTAATATATGTGTAATCTCATCTGCATGTTTATATAGTTCATCATACACATTTAATATAGCCCCTCCTGGATAGCCAAATACGGTATCTACTTTTTGTTCTTTGAGGCATTCAATTATTATTTGTGAACCTGTTAACTGCATAATTCTATCTCCATTAATATTTATTCTGACTATCTAAGAACCGCACCTTTATCTGCAGATGATACCATATTAACGTATCTTGCTAAATATCCAGTTGTTATTTTGGGTTCTCTAGGCTGCCATTTAGCCTTTCTGATTGCAAGTTCTTCATCACTTACATCCATATCTATTGTATTAGCTGGGATATCAATTTTAATAATATCTCCTTCTTCAATCAAGGCAATTGGTCCACCAACTGCTGCTTCAGGAGAAACATGTCCAATAGATGCCCCTCTTGATGCTCCTGAAAATCTTCCATCTGTAATTAACGCAACTGATGACCCAAGTCCCATTCCTGCGATTACTGATGTTGGATTCAACATTTCTCTCATTCCAGGTCCGCCCTTTGGTCCTTCATAACGGATTACAACAACATCTCCTTCAACGATTTTACCACCTTTAATTGCATCAATTGCATCTTCTTCACAATCAAATACTCTTGCAGGTCCTTGATGTACCATCATTTCTGGAACTACAGCTGATCTTTTTACAACACATGAGTCAGGTGCTACATTTCCTCGTAAAACTGCAATTCCACCTGTTTTTGAATATGGATCTTCAACCGGTCTAATTACCTCAGGATTTTTATTTTTACTCCATGATATATTTTCAGCCAATGTTTTTCCAGTTACTGTAATCAAATCTGTATGTAATAAATTCTTTTTATTTAATTCAGCCATAACTGCATATACACCACCTGCATCATTTAGATCTTCCATGTAGGAATTTCCCGCTGGCGCAAGATGACATAAATTTGGTGTTCTAGCACTAATTTTATTTGCAAGGTCTAGATTCAAATCAAAACCTGCTTCTTTTGCAATTGCTGGTAAATGAAGCATTGTATTTGTAGAACATCCAAGTGCCATATCCACTGTTAATGCATTTTCAAATGCTTTTTCAGTCATAATATCCAAAGGACGAATATCCTTTTCAAGCAATTCCATAATCTTCATTCCTGCTTTTTTCGCAAGACGTACTCTTTCTGAATAAACTGCAGGAATTGATCCATTTCCTTCTAATGCCATTCCAATTGCTTCTGAAAGGCAATTCATACTATTTGCTGTAAACATGCCTGAACATGACCCACATGTAGGGCATGCATTATTTTCATAGTCATCTAACTCATCTTTGGTTATTTTACCAACGCCATACTCTCCAACTGCTTCAAAAACACTAGAAAGACTCGTTTTACAACCTTTTACTTTTCCTGCTAACATTGGTCCACCACTTACAAAAATAGTGGGTACATTTACCCTAGCTGCTGCCATTAATAAGCCCGGTACATTTTTATCACAATTAGGAATCATAACCAATGCATCAAATTGATGCGCCAATGCCATACATTCTGTTGAATCTGCAATTAAATCTCTAGAAATCAATGAATATTTCATTCCAATATGTCCCATTGCAATTCCATCACATACTGCAATTGCAGGTATTACTACTGGTGTTCCTCCTGCCATTGCAACTCCCATACGTACTGATTCAACAATTCTATCTAATTCTTTATGTCCTGGTATAATTTCATTTTGTGAACTTACAATTCCAATCAATGGTCTTGTCATTTCCTCGGCTGTAAATCCCAATGCATTTAATAATGATCTCTGTGGTGCTTGTGCCACACCGCTTTTCATTGCATCACTTTTCATTTTATATTTCTCCCTTCAAATAACTATATTTTATCTGAGATTAAATTACCCATCTCTGCTGTTCCAACTTTAGTCATTCCTTCAGCCATAATATCAACTGTTCTATAATTCTCTTTTAAAACCTGTGCCACTGCTGCTTCTATTGCTTCCGCTTCTTTATCCATATCAAGCGAAAAACGTAACATCATTGCTGCGGATAAAATAGTTGCAATTGGATTTGCTAGGTCTTTTCCTGCAATATCGGGTGCTGACCCATGGGATGGTTCATATAATCCTAACTTTGATTCCCCCATACTTGCACTTGATAACATTCCAATAGAACCTGTAATCATACTTGCCTCATCCGACAATATATCTCCAAACATATTCTCCGTTAAAATCACATCAAACTGTCCTGGATTCATTACTAACTGCATTGCACAATTATCTACAAGCATATCTGTATATTTTACCTCTGGATAATCCAAAGCCACTTCATGAACTACTTTTCTCCATAGTCTAGAAGAATCTAATACATTTGCTTTATCAACACTAACCACGGATTTTCGTCTTTTCATTGCAATTTCAAATGCTTTAATTGCTATTCTTCTAATTTCTGTTTCATTATATGTTAGGGTGTCTGTTGCCGTTAAAACACCATTAATTTCTTTTGTCTCTCTATTTCCGAAATAAAGTCCACCTGTAAGTTCTCTCATAATAATCATATCAAATCCATTTCCAATAATATCACTTCTCAATGGACAGGCATTCTTTAACTCTTCATATAGATATGCGGGTCTTATATTGGCAAATAACCCCATATCTTTTCTAATCTTTAATAATCCAGCTTCTGGTCTTAAACCGGGTTCTACATCATACCATTTTGAATTTCCAACATTTCCACCAACTGCACCTAATAATACAGCGTCTGATGATTTGGCTATCGCTACAGCTTCATCTGTTAAAGGTACTCCATGAACATCTATTGAACAGCCTCCCATTAAAATTTCTGTATAGTCCAAATGAAATCCAAATTTGTCTCCAACTTTATTCAGTACTTTTTTTGCCTCTGTAACAATTTCTGGTCCAATTCCATCTCCTGGAATTACTGTAATGTTGTAATTCATAATCTTTTCCTTTCTAACTGCATTTATAAATATTCTATTTCATCTTTATTTTAGAACCATTCGTGGAAAGTCCCCCTCAGTGCTCAGCTCTTGCGGCGGAGTTTGGAAAGTCCCCCTCAGAGCTTAGCTTTTGCGGCGGAGTG
>JBFHFI010000139.1:0-6305 GCA_041583675.1 Butyrivibrio sp.
GAAATCTATGCATTTTCAGCAAAATGTAATGATTGCTGAGCAAGCAATTGATAGATTGGATAATCTCTTTCAATATCCAGAGATGAATTATTGTGAAAGTCCTGTAGATTTAAAAAATTATTCTTTGGAATTTAAAAATGTTTCTTTCTCATACAAGGGATCTGAAGAAAAGACAATAGACAGAATAAGTTTTAAACTGAATGAGGGGGAAACAGTTGCCTTGGTTGGAGCATCAGGTGGCGGAAAAACGACAATTGCACGTTTGGCAGCGCGTTTCTGGGATGTGGACGAAGGAGAGATTTTAGTTGGGGGAATTAATGTAAAGGAAATTCCTAAGAAAAAACTTATGGATACAATATCATTTGTTTTTCAAAATACAAAACTTTTTAAGGGTTCCTTGAGAGAAAACATTTTATTTGGAAAGGATAATATATTAGAAGAAGATTTTAATAAAGCGATTGATGCATCACAATCTCGAGAAATCATAGAAAATCTTGATGATGGCTTGGATACAGTGATTGGTTCAAAAGGAACTTATCTTTCGGGAGGAGAGCAGCAGCGTATTGCACTTGCGCGAGCCATGGTTAAAAACGCACCTATTGTTCTTTTGGATGAAGCTACTGCATTTGCGGATCCTGAAAATGAGCATTTAATTCAAAATGCGCTTAAGGAATTAAGCAAGAATAAAACAACATTAATGATTGCACATCGTTTGACTAGTGTGCGGAATGTAGACAAGATTTTAGTAATAGAAAATGGAAAAATTGCTGAAGAAGGTAGCCATGAGGAACTATTTAATCAAGGTGGATTATATAAAAGCATGTGGGATGAATACCAGCAATCGATAGCATGGAGGATTGAAGGTGTAAATAATATAGAGAAAGGAGCTCAATATGTGTAAATATTTTCAAGAAAAATTTGCAATGTCAGAACAGGGAGCTAAAAACCTTATTTCTGCAATTGTTTGGTCTACAATTATGAATATTAGTTTTATGCTGCCAGTAATCTTTGGATTTCAATTTTTGGATAAAAATTTAAAGGTATTGTTAAATGGGCCAGCTAGTACTGAGGATAATATTTTATATTATATACTTATGGCAGTAGCTTCTTTGCTTATAATGTTTTTTATTGCATATTTTCAATACAATTCAGCTTATACTAAAATTTACGAAGAAAGCGCTCAGAGACGAATAAGCCTTGCTGAAACACTTAGAAAACTTCCGCTATCTTTTTTCGGGAAAAAAGATATTGCAGATTTAAGTGCAACAATTATGGAAGATGCAACGCAGATAGAGCAATTATTTTCCCATGCAGTTCCTCAAATTTTTGCAGGAGCAGCGACAGTTGTTATTATGGGTGTGGGAATGTTTATTTATAATTGGAAAATGTCCCTTGCAGTATTTTGGGTAGTTCCAGTTGCACTTTTTCTATTTTATCTATCACGAAAATTGCAAGATAAATTACATACCAAAATATATTATATAAAAAGAGATATTTCGGATAATATGCAAGAAGGATTAGATTCTGCAAGTGAAATAAAATCCTATAATCAAGAAGATAACTATGCAAATACTTTAAATACAAAGCTAGATGATTATGAAAAGTTTTTAATTAATAATGAATTACTCTTGGGGGCATTTATTAACTTTGCCCATGTGCTTTTGAAGCTGGGACTTCCTAGTGTTATTTTGGTGGGGGCATATCTTTTATCCCATGACTCTATAAGTATATTTTCCTACCTTGTTTTTCTAATTGTAACGGCACGTATTTACAATCCAATTATGGAGGTTTTAGAAAATTTAGCAGTGCTCTTGTATCTAAAAGTGCGTATTCAACGAATGAAAGAAATGGATGCAATGCCAAGGCAAGAAGGTAAAATAAAGTTTAATCCAACAAAATTTGATATTGAATTTAAAAATGTGGATTTTTCATATACAGAAGGGGTGCAAACTCTTAATAATGTTAGCTTTACGGCAAGACAGGGAGAGGTAACAGCCCTTGTAGGTCCTTCAGGAGGAGGAAAAAGTACGGTAGCAAAGCTTTCTGCACGTTTTTGGGATATTGATAAAGGTATTATTACTTTGGGTGGAGAGGATATTTCTAAAATTGATCCGGAAACCTTATTGAATTATTATTCTATTGTATTTCAGGATGTAACTCTTTTTAATTCGAGTGTAATGGATAATATACGACTAGGTAAAAAAGATGCAACAGATGAAGAGGTGATGTCAGCAGCACGTTTGGCGCAATGTGATGACTTTGCAAAAAAACTTCCTCAAGGATATTATACCCTAATTGGAGAAAATGGAGAAAAGTTATCTGGAGGTGAACGTCAGCGAATATCTATTGCAAGAGCTATATTAAAGGATGCATCAATTATTTTACTTGATGAAGCAACGGCTTCTCTTGATACAGAAAATGAAAGTAAAATACAGCTTGCTCTAAGTGAATTAGTAAAGAATAAAACGGTGTTAATCATTGCCCACCGTATGAGAACTGTTATAGGAGCAGATAAAATAATTGTGATGAAAGATGGTAGTGTTGTGGAAGCAGGGATACCTATGAAATTAAAGGAAGATCAAGGAGTTTTCGCATCTATGCTTAAAACACAGTATCAAAGTACTTAAGATCAAAAGAAAAGGGGTAAAGATGAATAAAAAATTAGAAGTAAAAGATTTGATAAACGTGGGAATTTTCACTGCATTGTATATTGTGTGTTATTTTGCAGCGGGGATGTTAGGATATATACCGATTTTTATGGCACTTATACCACTAATATGTCCAATTGTAGCAGGAATTCCATTTATGCTTTTTACCACAAAGGTAGAAAAGTTTGGAATGATTACGATTATGGGAACGATTATGGGTATTTTTATGTTTGCAACAGGGCATATGTGGCCGATTTTAATTTTTGGAGTGGTATTTGGAATATTGGGAGATTTAGTTTGTAAAATTGGAGATTATAGAGAAAAGAAATGGCTTATTATAGGATATGCAGTGTTTAGTGAATGGTGTGTAGGGGCAGTACTTGCATTATTTTTTATTTTTCGTGAAGATTATTTTATAATGATTCGTGAAGGGTATGGGGATGTATATGCAGATAAATTGTATTCATATACACCTAATTGGTTGTTTTTTGTAATGATTGTTTTGGCATTTCTTGGTGGAATATTGGGGGCTCTATTAGGAGCAAAAGTATTAAAAAAACATTTTCGTAAAGCGGGGATTGCATAGTGAAACTTGATCCAAGAACAAAATTATTTGTCTTACTTATGATAAATATTGTGATGATATCAGGTGGAATCACAGGTCTTGTTTTTTATACGCGAATTGTACTTGCGATTATTCCATTATTATTGCTATGTAGTTGTCGTAGATATAGACTTGTTTCCATTTCACTCATATTGTTTGCAATTGCAATTTTTGGAGAAGGGTATGTGATTCAACAAATGTCAGGAGTGTTGAATTTGATTTTCTTGATATTTTCAGGGATTGTATTACGATTTATGCCGGGTTTATTAATGGGAATATATTTAATAGAAACTACAGCAGTAAGCCAATTTGTTACATCCATGGAACGAATGCATGTGAGTAGGAAAATTATTATTCCTTTTTCGGTTATGTTTCGATTTTTCCCAACAATACATGAAGAAAATCGTTCGATAAAAGCAGCAATGAAAATGAGGGGAATTGGTATTGGAGGAACAAATGCGAATCCTATTTCTATGATAGAATGTAGACTGGTTCCAATGATGATTTCTATTGTGAAAATAGGAGATGAACTTTCCGCAGCATCTTTAACAAAGGGGCTGGAGGTTGAGGGAAAACGTACAAGTATAAGTGTAATTGGATTTTCTTGGATAGATATTTTACTTTTCTTTGTTACTACAGCTGCATTTATAATAATGATAATTAGTTGAGGTAGATATGATTAAAATAAAAGATGTTACATTTTCATATGAAACAGAAAATGAAAGTGAAATAAAAAAAACAAGTGGAATAGATAATTTTAATTTAGAAATTAAAAAGGGAGAATTTATTGTTCTTTCTGGAAATTCCGGTTGTGGAAAAACAACTGTGGTTCGATTAATTAACGGTTTAATACCTAATTATTACAAGGGGAAACTAGAAGGAAACGTAGAAATAAATGGAGAAAATATTACAAGGGATTCCATAAGTCTTACGGCAAAAAAAGTTGGAAGTGTATTTCAAAATCCGCGTAGTCAATTTTTCAATGTGAATACAAGTAGTGAATTAGCTTTTCCTTTGGAAAATAGAGGGGTGGAAGTTTCAATCATACAAGAAAGAATCAATAGAATTGTGAAAGAATTAAAAATTGAAGATTTAGTAGATCGAAATCTATTTAAGTTGAGTGGAGGGGAAAAACAGAAAATAGCTTGTGGCAGTGTCGCCGTTTCAGATACAGATATAGTGGTTTTAGATGAACCATCTTCTAATTTGGACATTTTTGCAATCGAGAAACTAAGAATATTATTAAAAAATTGGAAAGAACAAGGAAAAACTATTATTATTGCAGAGCAACGATTATATTTTTTGAGAGATTTGGCAGACCGTATGATCGTAATGAAGAATGGTAAAATAAATTGTGAATTAAGTAAAGAAGATATGAATAAAATTTCAGTGGAACAGATTAAGCATATGGGATTACGCACATTGGATATGGGAGAATTAAAAAGCAAGAAAAACATATCTACATATGAAGAAAAACTCGTTATAGAAAATTTAAAGTTTAGATATCCAAGAACAAATTATGGTATATCAATTGATCACGCGGAAATAAAAAAAGGTTCAATTGTTGCTGTAATTGGGAAGAATGGGGCCGGTAAAACTACGTTTGCAAAATGTATGTGTGGATTGAATAAAAAGTGTAAGGGTGTATTAAAAACAGAAACAGGTGAGTATAATAATAAAACAAGATTAAAAAATTGTTATATGGTTATGCAAGATGTAAATCATCAATTATTTATGGAAA
The DNA here is from genome assembly GCA_041583675.1 of Butyrivibrio sp. GTDB lineage: Bacteria > Bacillota > Clostridia > Lachnospirales > Lachnospiraceae > Eshraghiella. The sequence goes on from JBFHFI010000139.1 coordinate 4,994, forward strand.
GTATTTATGATGAAGTAGAGTTAAGTTTACAAGGCAAGAAAAAAATAAATGAAAAAGAAGCGTATATACAAGTAAAAGAAATTCTTAAAGATTTTGATTTGTCCGATTATGGTGAAAAACATCCAATGGCTTTATCCGGAGGGCAAAAACAAAGAGTTGCAATTGCAGCAGCAGTTGCATCTAATCGAGAGGTTTTGATTTTGGATGAACCAACGAGTGGATTAGATTATTTGAGAATGATACAAGTTGCAGAGTATTTAAAGAAAATTAGCAAGCTAGGGAGAACAATTTTTATTATTACGCATGATTTGGAATTGATTATGGAATGCTGTACGGATGTGATGCATTTAGAAGGTGGAGAGTTAGAAAACTTATATGAGCTGAAAGAAGAAAAAGTACAAAAGCTGAATCATTTTTTCAACACACTAAAATATAATTGCTAGAAGGTAAAAGACTTCGAGAGTTAGGATTTGTCCTTAAGACAAAAATAGCCCTCGAAGTTTTTTTAATCTTTTTTTCATAAATATCTGTTTGAATTGGGCTTTTATAGGTAAATGACTACAAGAACATTATTCACGATTTTTTTGAATGTAGATATTTAAGGCTTTGATACCTTTAAACATTAACATAAATAGTAAAATTAAAAACAGAATTCCAATTATGAAAGAGTTTATTAGGAAGAAAACAGAAAGGAATGGAAATAAATTAATATTTTTATACATGGTTTTATCCTCCACTTATTATTGATTTGTTTATACCTTAGGGTATAGATGTTGTGAGTATATTTTATCATATAGGATTAAGAAGTGGGGATTTTTTAATAAATATGAATAAAGTTATCTAATCGAGTATGCAAATAAAAATCATGAGATTGATTGTTTTCAAGACATTTGAAAGCAAATGATCTTTTTTAAATTTATTGAAAACGGTAATATTATACAAAATCGACTATGGATTTTTGTGAATGATTTTGAATTAATTTGATTGACTGTGACGGAAATTGAACGTATAATATTAAATATAAAGAAAAAGATATATATGAGAATAAAAGTATCTGGAGGTAAACGAAATGCTCACGGAAGAAAGATTTGCCAAGATTTTAAATATATTAGAAGAAAATGGAAGCGTGACCGTTCAACAGTTAATGCAAGAGTTGAATATTTCAGAATCGACAATACGAAGAGATTTAAATGCTTTGGATATGAGTGAAAGACTTGTGAAAGTGCATGGTGGAGCCATTGCAAAAGGAACAACTTTTAATACAAAGGATGATGATGTGATTTCCAGAAAGAGCATGAATAGAGATTCTAAA
>JBFHFI010000140.1:0-6263 GCA_041583675.1 Butyrivibrio sp.
ACCTGGAAGCGCTATAAAATCCTCTTGTATATAAAGGCCTTTTTTTATATCCTCTACATGCTCTGGTCGCAATTCTCCTGATGTAATTAGATAATAAGTTTTATCTATATGTTTATTAGGCGATAAAATATTATGTGCAAGCATTCCATCATTTGTCATTAAAAGAAGACCTTCTGTATCTTTATCAAGTCTTCCCACAGGGAATAAATCTTTTCTTTTACAATCATCTTTGATTAGATCCATTACCGTCTCTTGTTTTGAATCTACGGATGCAGAAATCACACCTGCTGGTTTATTCAAAATATAATATTCATATTCTAAATATTGTATTTCTTCTCCTGCATATATAATATTATCAAGAATTGTATCCACTTTATTACTAGCAGACTTGGCAATTGTCCCATTTACACTAATTAATCCTTTTTTTATATAAGATTTAATCTCTGTTCTTGTTCCGATTCCCATATCAGCCAAATATTTATCAATTCTTAATTTTGCCATTACATCCACCTCCATCCAGGTGAATACTTATTTTTTATAGTAAGCCCATTTATTTTACCCCATCCAAGTGGATGTCCATCTACAGATATTAAAACTGTTTTTGATTGACCCACAATCTGATTTTCTGTAATTTCAATTGTTTCACCTTTTAAATATCTTAACACATTATAATCCTCTATTGTTAATTTTACGACAGTAGAATACTCCTCGCATTTTAAAATCATAGCCAACGCCTGACTAGGCTCAAATCTATTTTTTTTGTATTCCCCCAAATACATTCCTGATCTTAAGATTCTAGTCCCTTGCAAACTCTGAATCTCTTTAGGAATACAATATACTTTTTCTTGAATTATCTCTATATCTTTTAAATCAATAACAAGTGTTAATTCCTTTAAAAATTCGATAATTTCATCAGGTACTTTTTTAGATCTAGCTTTACTAGTTATTGTTGGAATTTCCTCTTTCCCTTTTTTATGTAAAAGTGCTATAAAATGTCCCTCTCCTTTTATTTTATGAGGAAACAATCTAACCGCTTCTTCTAAATGGACTCCTCTAGAAAACCCATCCATGGAGTTTTTCAAAAAATCATCTTTCAAAGGGCAATCATGTCTATATATCGGAACTATTTCAAAATCATTGTGATTATCTAAAAATTTTATTATATTATATTCATTTTCAATTTCAGAAAATGTACATGTAGAATATAATAAATAACCATCTTTTTTTAACATTTCACTGGATTTCTCCAAAATATTATATTGAATTGGCGCGAAATATTCAGGCCCTTGATTCTCCCAACTTGAAATTAATTTATGATCCTTACGAAACATCCCCTCCCCAGAACAAGGTGCATCCACTAATATCTTATCAAAAAAATCATTATATTTAACACCCAAATCTTCTGGACTAGAACATGTAACCATTACATTTCCAATTCCAAAAATTTCAATATTTTTCAAAAGTCCCTTGGCTCTTGAAGCACTAATATCGTTTGAAAATAATAAGCCCGTTCCTTTTAGCTTTGAACCCAATTCCGTACTTTTCCCCCCAGGTGCAGCACATAAATCTAGAACCTTATCCCCTTGTTCTATGGGCATAACAAAAGCCGGTGTCATTGCACTTGGTTCTTGAAGATAATATAATCCGGCAAAATAATATGGATGTTTTGCCGGTCGATCCTCTTCGCTATAATAAAACCCATTATCCACCCATGGAATAGGGCTTAAATGAAACGGTGAAATTTCTAAAAATTGCTCAACTGATATTTTATTCGTATTAATTCTAAGACCAAATAGTCGATCCTCATCAAAACTATTGATATACGCTGGATAATCATCTCCTAAAAGAACTTGCATTGATTCTATATATTTAATTGGTAATTCCATACATTCCTCTATTTAACACTTTGTGCACGATAGCCTTCTGCTATGATGTCTAATTGTTTTGCAAAGCTACTTAATTGTTCTAAATCATTTTGTTTGTAAATCTCAAAAAATTCATCTTGAATTTGTACTACTTCTCGTTTATTTGCGACCTTATATAGATTTTGAATATTATTTAATATCTCCGAAACAATATTTGCATGCACAATAAAAGAACTTTGTGAATCAATAATTTCTTCATGTATAGAAGACATTTCTTCATCTAATTTTAAGATTGCATCTGCAGAAGCGTTTAATCGTTCTCTAATTCTTGTAGGAATTCCATGTCTGTACTTATATTGAAGAGAATGCTCTATTGTTGCCCAAAAGTTCATCGCTAAAGTTCTAATCTGAATCTCCACATAAATCTTTTTGGTTCCTTCCATTGTTTCTACATTATAAGTAACAATCATGTGATAACTGCGATATCCACTTGGTTTTACATTCTTTATATAATCTTTTTCCTGATAAATTTCCATATCATTTCTTGATTTTATAATATCTACAACACTATATATATCTTCAACAAATTGACACATAATACGAATTCCAGCAATATCCTCTATCTCTTCTGTGATATTTTTAAATGCGATATCTTTTTTCATACACTTCTCTAAGATACTAGAAATACTTTTTACTCTTCCTGTAACAGTCTCAATCGGAGAATACATATCCCTTGAACGATACTCCATAATAATATGATTTAGCTTTACCAAAAGTTCTTTAACTGCTAAATCATATGGTGTTAATATTTCTTTCCATAATTGAATTTCCATAAGTACCCTCTCTTTATGTTACTACTTATTCGTCACCCCAAAGCAACTATTTATTTCAAGTCTTGTATTAAATCAAGAAGAAATTTATAAACTCGGTACACAGAATCAATATACAAAGTTTCTTCTTGTGTATGAATATCTTTCATATTCGGACCAAAAGATATCATATCTAATTCTGGTAAATTTTTATAAAAAACACCACATTCTAATCCAGCATGAATAATTTCAAAACTAGGTTGTTTTTTATATATTTCAAAATATAATTTTGAAATATGTTCTCTTAATTCTGAATTAGGTCTATAAGTCCAAGACGGATAATCCCCCGATTCCGTACAACTGGCTCCTATATCTTCAGCTAATAACACCACTTTATCTGCCAATTCTCGTTTGGCACTTTCAAATGAACTCCTAATAGCATAGCTAATTTTAAATTCTTTTCCATTACAGCGAATAATTCCAGGATTCAAAGATGTCTCAACAAAATCCAAATTCTCTGCATTTCGTGCTTGTACTCCAAATGGTGCACACCTTAAAAAAGTTAAAATCTTATCTTTTTCCACTATGGTATGATAGGACCCTTGGGTATCTATCTTGGTATTTATTGTAATAGAATCTTCAATTCCAAAATACTCTAATTGTAAATTTTCTTGAATTAATTTTAAAGATTCATTTAAATTTTCTAATCCTTTGGTAATTACAATCTTAGAAGTGCAAGTATTTGCAATGGCATTATCAACTACACCACCATCTATTGTTACCAATTCATAAGAAATAGTTTTCTTTAATTCTGCTAAAATACGCCCCATTAATACAATAGCAGATCCTCGGCCTGTACCAATGGAAACTCCTGAATGCCCACCTTTTAAACCCTCGATAATAATTGTTGATAATATTCCCTCTGTCATCTGCTCTGATACTAATAATTGAATATCTGAACGCAGACCTCCGGCACAACCTGTTAAGAAGATACCCTCTTCTTCAGAATCCAAATTCAACATATATTGTCCATGCAATTGGCTATAATCAAAATGCGTTGCCCCAATCAAACCAATTTCTTCATCTGTTGTAAATACAGCCTCAATAAATGGATGTTCCAATGTATCATCATCTAATATTGCCAACATATATGCAATAGCAATTCCATCATCTCCACCTAATGTAGTTCCCATTGCTGTAATTTTTCCTTCAAGCAAGGCTTCAGGATCTATTAAAATAGGATCTTTTAAAAAATCATGGTTTGAAGATTCTGCCTTCACCCCCACCATATCCAAATGTCCTTGTAAAATAATCCCTTTTGAACTTTCATATCCAGCAGTTGCCTCTTTGAAAATAATCAAATTACCATAAATATCTGTTTGATATAAAAGAGATCTTTTCTTTGCAAAAGCAATACAATAATCTCGTAATTCATTTGTATGTCCCGATATATGGGGAATTTTGCAAATATCATGAAAATATTGTAAAACACAAATAGGTTCCATTAAATTCATTTGTTTATCCATGAAAACCTCCTTATTATTTACTATCACTCTATTACTTATATTGCCATAAATTCATATAAAAATCAATAAAAAAGGAACGAACTTTTGTTCGTTCCTTTTTTATTCTATTGGACCATTGTCATCATTTTCAATAATATCTTTTACACTCGAAGCCAATATTTCTTCATTTTCAACTTCTTCTTGTTCTGGTCTTAATTCATTTCTGTTGGCTAGAACAATATTTAAATCCTTATCCAGTGAATGCATTAAACCTTCATACTTCTGTCTATTATTTTCTATGGAATGTTCTATAATCCTTTGAAGATTTGCTAGCATTTCATCTGTATATTGAATGGATGCAAATTTAATTCCATTTGCTTCTTCCATTGCATGATCTAAAATCGTTTCTGCTCTCGAACTTGCTTCATCAATAATTTGGTTTGCTTGTTCAAAAGCTCTTTGCATAATTTCATGTTCATTAATTAATTCTTCTGTATGAATTCTAGCTGCCCTTAATATATTATCAGCTTGTTCTTTTGCATCTATAAGAATTGCATCCTTATTACTAATTAATTTTTGATATTTTTTTATTTCTTCAGGAGTCTTTAATTTTAACTCTCTAATTAATTCTTCTATTTCTTCTCTGTTTACGTATATTTTTGTACTCGAAAGCGGAACTTGTTTGCAACTTGATACATAATCTTCTAATTCACTAATAATCTGTTCTATTCTGCTCATAAACAACTCTCCAATCGTTAATAACTATTATTTATAATACCACTTAATATCACTTATGACAATGGATTTTTCAGTTTCTTTTTAATAAAAATATGCTGATTCGTCTTATATTTTTTGGTTTTATAAATATATAAATCATAGGCATCTAATTCATCTAAATGAGTCCTTAAGGAAGCTTCCAAAACAATAATGGTATCCTCATCTACATATGGCATTTTTGATAATAATTCCAATACATTATTTTCAAATCCCGCTTTGTATGGAGGATCCATAAATATCAAATGAAACACTTCATGATTTACAAGTCGTTCCAATGCAGATAAAACATCCATTTCCATAATTTCACTTTGACTTTGAAATTTTGTAAATTCAATATTCTCTTTGATACATTCAATTGCTGGTCTTGCCTTCTCTACAAATACCGTCTTTTTTGCTCCCCTACTTAGAGCTTCAATACCAATACTTCCACTTCCTGCGAATAAATCCAAAAAATTAACATCACTAATTTCATTCTGAAGCACATTAAATAATGTCTCTTTTGTTCTATCCTGTGTCGGTCTGGTTTCATCCCCCTTTGGAGACATCAAAGGCAAACTTCTACGACTTCCGGCGATCACCCTCATTACTTATACCTCTTTCCCTTTAATTCTTCATAATAAATAACCCCATCTTGTATGAGTTTAAAATCTTCTCCTTGAATTTCATATACATTCACACAACAATTTCTTTGAAAAGTTCCATTCCATAATTCTGAAATCTCTTGATGATTCAAAACATTCATAATTGCTTTATTCAAAGCTCCATGTGCTACAATAAGCATTCTATCTATTTCTGCTGATTTTGGTATAACAACTTTTTCAATAAATTCTCTTGCTCTAGCAACCAAAGATTCATAAGTCTCCCCCTGAGGTGCCGGTATATACAATTCTGGATGATGGAAAAAATTCTTAAATTCATCTGGAAGTTCATGAATAACACAGCCTTCATATTCTCCAAATCCAATCTCAATTAATCTTTCATCCTTTATAATTTCATTATTTCTTTGTCCTTTTATAATCTCAGCTGTTTTATAAGCTCTTATAAGTGGGCTTGCATATATTTCTTGAAATTCAACATCCTTTAAAGCCTGTGCAGTAATTTCTGCCAATTCAATTCCATATTCATTTAATTCTGTATCACTTCTACCTTGTAGCTTTTTTTCATGATTCCAATCTGTTTCTCCATGCCTAATAATATATAATTCCATTATAGCTCCTTATTAAGTGTTTAAAATTTCTTGTTTAGAATAATTCTGTTTCATTAAATAATTCTTAAGTGGATTATATTCTTCTCTTTGCAACTGAGCG
>JBFHFI010000141.1:0-6244 GCA_041583675.1 Butyrivibrio sp.
ATTAAAGATTATAAATAGTTCTACGCAAAAATCAGAAGCATTGCTTACGATTCATGAAGGTAAGTTTCATCAGGTAAAAAGAATGATGGACGTCTTGGACAATCCAGTTACATATTTAAAAAGAGTAGCAATGGGTCCATTAAAACTACCAGAGGAATTGGGAATTGGAGAATATAGAAAATTAACAAAAGTAGAATTGGAGTTATTAAGACAAAATGAATGAAAAATACAAGGATATAAGTGGAATTGTAGAAGCATTAAAAAACTGCGAAGCAGTTTTTTTCGATATGGATGGAACAATTATTGATAGTATGTGGATGTGGAAAAATATAGATATTGAATATCTGGGACTTCATGGAATTGAATTACCTATGAATTTACAAAATGAAATTGAGGGAATGAGCTTTACAGAAACAGCTAATTATTTTAAATCAAGATTTCAGATACCAGATTCTATTGAAACAATAAAAAATACATGGAATAATATGGCCATGGAAAAATATAAATCAGAAGTTCCTTTGAAAAATGCGACTTCTGAATTTATAGCATTGTTGAAAAATAATGGATTCAAACTTGGAATTGCAACAAGTAATTCCAGAGAATTGGCAGAGTGCTGTTTGGAGTCTTTGGGGGTACTAGATCTTTTTGATACCATAGTTACGGGTTGTGAAGTAGAAGCAGGAAAACCATCTCCTGATATTTATTTACAATGTGCAAAGAATTGTGATATATCACCCCAAAAATGCTTGGTTTTTGAAGATGTTGTGCAAGGAATTCAAGCAGGATTAAATGCAGGCATGCAAGTGTGTGCAGTATATGATGAATATTCTAAACCAGTGGATCATCTAAAAAAAGAAATTGCTCATTACTATATGTATGATTATGCGCATATCTTAGATTCTATAAAAATAAATGAACATAATATAAGAGGTTAATATGAAAATTGCAGTTGTTACTGGAGCATCTTCCGGTATGGGAAAAGAATTTGCTTTACAAATAGCAAGTAGATATTCAAAAATGAATGAAATATGGATTATAGCTAGAAGAAAAGAACTTTTAGAAGAATTGGAAAGTGAGATTAAAATTCCGGTAAGGATTTTTGCAATGGATTTAACCAATAGAGGAGATTTATTGGAGTTTAATAATTATTTAGAGGCTGTGAAACCAGAGATTAAATTACTTGTGAATTCAGCTGGATATGGTAAAATAGGCAGTTTTTTAGAGCTGGATATTGATGAACAATGTGGTATGATTGATTTAAACTGTAAGGGATTAACCATGTTTACAGGGATTTGTATGCCATATATTACAGATAAAAGTAGAATTATTAATTTGGCATCCTCAGCAGGGTTTTCACCACAACCAAATTTTAATGTATATGCAGCTACAAAAGCATATGTGTTAAGTTATTCTCGTGCATTGCATGAAGAACTTAAATCTAGAAAAATCACAGTAACAGCAGTGTGCCCAGGTCCTGTGGATACAGAGTTTTTTGATATAGCAGGAGATGTTGATAAAAGATCATTTAAGAAAATACTAAGAGCAAAACCGGAAAAAGTGGTGGATAAAGCAATTAAAGATGCCGCTTTTGGAAGTCCTATCAGTGTATATGGAATATCAATGAAATTTGCAAGAATTGCGACGAAAATACTTCCGCATAATATGATTGTTAAAATATTTAGATAAAAAAAGGAGTTAAGATGTTTAAAGTTCAAAAAGGTACCATTGGTTATATTAAGAAAAAAAAGATACGTTTAGGAATATTTACATTTGGTGGGTTTTTATTTTCTTTTCTTTTATATTTAACAGGCTATTTGATTTTTCATACAAATAAAAATACAATCACCGTTTTTGCGATTTTAATAATATTACCAGTTGCCAAAGTTATGGCACAATTTATTGCAATTCCATGGACAAATCAAGTGAATGAAGAGGATGCTCAGAAAATAAAAATGCAATTAAATAAGCTTCCTATATTTTATGAGTTAATTATTACATCTTTAGAGACTCGTTTTCCGATTTTGTATTTAGTAATTGATAAGGATGACCATATTATTGCATTTACAAAACAAAACAATGTAGACCCTGAAAAATTCCAAAAGGGAGTTACTAATTTTTTAAGGCATTATAATTGGGAAGCGGAAGTTCAATTGTTTTTTGATGAAAACAAATTTCAAAAAAGAGCAATTCAATTATCAGAAAAAAATCAAGAATTAAATCAAGAAGATATACTACATATTAATGAGGTATTTGAAAAAATATCGATTATGAGTATCTGAAATATATACTTGTAATGTGAGGGGAAAGAATGAAAGAATATAAAATAAGTAAAAATGAAGCAGGACAAAGGTTGGATAAGTACCTTTTGAAATTACTTTGTAATGCTGAAAAAAATTTAATTTTCAAGCAATTACGAAATAAAAATATTCTTTTGAATCATAAAAAAGCCAAAGGCAATGAATTTGTCAATGAAAATGATTGTATTCAAATATTTATGGCAGAAACTACGTTAGAGAAATTCACAAAAATTCAGCCAATACATATTGTGGATGATGAATATACTTTGGATATTATATATGAAGATAAAAATATTATCTTAGCAGATAAACCAGTTGGGGTTTTATCGCAAAAAGCTGAGTTAACTGATATTTCAATGAATGAATACTTAATTAAATATTTAGCTGAAAAAGGAGATTATAATCCAGGAAAATCAACATTTAAACCATCATTTTGTAATAGATTGGATAGAAATACAAGTGGTCTAATGATTGCAGGGAAAAGTATGTCCGGGTTACAAACCATGTCTAAAATCCTTAAAGATAGATCCTTACAAAAATATTATTTGGCAATTGTAATCGGAGAATTTACAGGAAGTTCAAGTATCAAAGGATATTTATATAAGGATAAAAGAACCAATAAAGTGACAATATCTCAAGAAAAAAAAGATGATCATGTTGAAATTCATACGGAATATCAGACATTGCAATCTGAAAACGGACTAACCTTACTAAAAGTACATTTAATTACAGGTAAGACGCATCAGATTAGAGCACATCTTGCTTCGGTAGGGAATCCTATTTTAGGAGATCCCAAATATGGAAATAAAGAAATCAATCAAAAATATTTAGTAAAAAGACAATTACTTCATTCTTATGAAATCATATTCCCCGAAATGGAAGAAGAGTTTCAGATATTATCTAATCAAACTTTCCAAACAAATTATCCCAAAGATTTCAAAGAATATTTTAATAAGTAGAAAGGAATCGCATGGCAGACTCACGAGGATTAAGAGGATCAGCATTAGAAGAGATGATTAATAGAAGCAATATGATGTATCGTGATAAAGGACTTGCTATGGTACAAAAAGTTCCAACGCCTATTACGCCTATTAAAATTGATAAAAACACAAGACAGATTACGTTAGCTTATTTTGAACAGAAAAGTACGGTGGATTATATTGGAGTTGTTCAAGGAATTCCTATATGTTTTGATGCGAAAGAATGTAAAAGTGATAATTTTTCACTTCAAAATATACATAAACATCAATATAAATTTATGCAAGACTATGAGAATCAAAAAGGAATTTCGTTTTTACTAGTATTCTATACTCAAAGAAATGAAATGTTTTATATTCCATTCACAGATGTTAGTAAATTTATTGAAAGGGCAGCCTATGGAGGAATAAAACATTTTAAATATAATGAAATTAATCAAAAATATAAAATTCGTTCAGCTAATGGAATTATGATTCATTATTTGGAACAAATTCAGATGGATTTAAATCAAAGATAGAAAACCTATGTATTGACATAGAAGAATAAATTATGGTATAGTTTCACGTGTTAGCGAATTAGCGATTTATCACACTAAAGTGAAACGAGATAGAAAGGATATTTTATGGAAAAACAATTACTACATACACCAGAGGGTGTACGTGATATTTATAATGGAGAATGTAAGGATAAATTATTTATTCAAGAGAGTATTCATACAGTATTTAAAATGTATGGATATGAAGATATACAAACACCATCTTTTGAATTTTTTGATATATTTAATAAAGAAAGAGGATCTGTTGCATCTAAAAATATGTTTAAGTTTTTTGATAGAGATGGACAAACATTGGTACTTAGACCGGATATGACTCCATCTATTGCTAGATGTGCAGCAAAATATTTTACACAGGAAACATCTCCTGTAAGATTATGCTATATGGGAAATTCTTTTATTAATAATTCTAGTTATCAAGGTAGATTAAAAGAAACAACTCAGGCAGGATGTGAGTTTATTGGGGATAATTCTATTTTAGCTGATGCTGAAATGATTGCTATGCTAATAGATTCTTTGTTAAGCTCAGGATTAAAAGAATTTCAAGTTGAAGTAGGACATATTGGATTTTTTACAGGATTGGTTCAGGGAAATGGAATTAGTTCTGAAGGAGAAGAAGAATTACGAGAGATTATTAGAGATAAAAATATATTTCGCGTTGGAGAACTTTTAGCCAGAGAAAATATTTCAAAAGAAAATAGTGAAAGCTTTTTTAAATTGCCACAATTATTTGGTTCAATAGAGATATTAGAAACAGCAAAAACTTTAACTTCAAATCCAACCGCATTAAATGCAATTAATCATTTGGAACAAGTATATGAGATTTTAAAGGTGTATGGATTTGAGAATTATGTAACATTTGATCTTGGAATGTTAAATGAATTAAATTACTATACTGGAGTTATTTTTAAAGCATATACATATGATGTAGGAGAGCCTGTTGCAAATGGGGGACGCTATGATAAATTAATAGGTCAATTTGGCGTAGATAAAGCCTCTATTGGTTTTGGAATTACAATTGATTTACTTTTACAAGCTTTGTTAAGACAGGAAATTAAAATTCCAAGAGAAAGCAAAGGGAATTTATTGGTATATGATGACAAAAATTTAACAAATGCTATTATTCTTGCAAAATATTTTAGAAAATCTGGAGTGGCTGCAGCAATCGTTACCAAGGCTGAACCAGAAGCATTTGATCAATATGAACAGGTGATTTATGTAGATAAAACTGTTCTTGAAAGGTATGGGATAGAAGGATGAGATATATTACATTTGCCCTTGCTAAGGGACGTTTAGCAAAAAAAGCAATGGAAATTCTTGAAGAAATTGGAATTACATGCGTTGAAATGAAAGATGAAAAAACTAGAAAATTAATTTTTGTTAATGAAGAATTGGGGTTTAAATTCTTTTTGGCAAAAGCATCGGATGTGCCTACCTATGTAGAATATGGCGCTGCAGATATTGGTATTGTAGGAAGAGACACACTTCTTGAAGAAGGAAGAAAACTTTATGAAGTGTATGATTTAGGAATTGGAAAGTGTAAAATGTGTGTATGCGGTCCTAAGAGTGCGGTGGATTTATTACAAAATCATGAATTAATAAGAGTTGCATCCAAATATCCTAATATTGCAAAAGATTATTTTTATAATGTAAAGCATCAGACAGTGGAAATTATTAAATTAAATGGATCAGTTGAATTAGCTCCTATTGTTGGATTATCTGAAGTGATAGTAGATATTGTTGAAACGGGAGCAACTCTACGTGAAAATGGTTTGGATGTATTAGAAGAGATTTGTGATCTTTCTGCTAGAATGGTTGTAAATCAAGTAAGTATGAAAATGGAAAATGCCAGGATATCTGAAATTATAGATAGACTAAGAAAAATAGAAAATTAATAGCGAATAGAAAGGCAGGTCTTTTATGAGGATTTTACAATTAAATGATAAAACCAAATTAGATATTTTAAATAATCTTTTGAAAAGAAGTCCTAGCAGTTATGGAAAATACGAAGATATTGTTGCAGATATTTTACATGATGTACGTAAAAACAAAGATCAAGCAGTAATAGCATATACTGAAAAATTTGATGGTTATAAATTAAATAGTCAATCTATTATGGTAACAGAAGATGAAATTAAAAAAGCATATGAGGATATTGATCCAGAATTACTAGAAATTATTCGAAAAGCTTTGGTAAATATTAAAGATTATCATAATAAGTTAAAAAGAAATAGTTGGTTTGATTCCAAACCAGATGGCAGTATCTTGGGACAGAAAATAACAGCTTTGGAAAAAGTGGGAGTATATGTTCCTGGTGGGAAAGCAGCTTACCCATCTTCAGTATTAATGAATATTGTTCCAGCAAAGGTTGCAGGAGTGGATGAAATTATTATGACAACGCCTCCAAACCAAAATG
>JBFHFI010000142.1:0-6205 GCA_041583675.1 Butyrivibrio sp.
AAATTTGTTTTCTAATATCTTCTCCATGGATTTTATTTGCAATAATAAAAATATCACCCTTATAATTCAAAACACATTCCTCAGGAGCAAGCACTTTTATTCCTTCTATTGACTGATTCCATAAATTTTTATTATTATCACAAAATGCATCTATATTAATTTCTATAGCCTCTAATAGTTGATATGCACTTCGACCATAGGAACCACCACCAAATATCACAACATGTTCATCCCCGATAACTCCCTTTAAAGTATCTTGATAAGCCTCTAACATTTCTTTTTTCTCTTTTAAATACAAGGCATATTTTTCTGCGGATTGTAACAATAACTGTAATTCCATCCAATTATCTTCTGCATAATCCTTTTGCTCTATATCCCCTTGTAAATAAGCTTCTAATAGATTCTTTCTAAACCATTGATAATAGCTAGCAAACTCAGATTCCATCCATTTCATATCCCTGGCATATATTACTTTTCTAATTTCCACAATAAAAGAAATAACCATGCGGTAATAAAACCATCGGAAATGTTCTTTATCCATCTGAGTAAAAAAATGATTTTCCATCAAGCATTTAAATTCATAATAAGCATACTGAAAACCATTTATTAAATTTGAAGATGCCTCATCTCGATCTGTCCGATATTGGTATAGTGGTTTACGTAAAAACATAACTTTTTCTCCACAACAGTTTACCTGTTGCAAAAAACCAATATCTTGAAATGCAGCTCCTGCAGTCTCTGTAAACCTTATATTATTGCTTAACAAAAATTCTTTTTTGTATATCCCATTCCAAACATTTACATCAATTCCATGTAATTTTGCAATTTCACTTTTTGAAAGAAGTAGTCCATAAGGTATCTCTTTACCCTCAATAACATGCACTTCCTCAAAATAAAATTTATCATTCTCTAAGGTCTTAAATCGATTAAAATCCGATTTCACATAATCAAGATTATTCATACTTCCATATTTTATTAAAATTTCAAACATATCCTGAGCAATATAATCATCTGTTTCAACAATTGCAATATATGTTCCTCTTGCCAGTGAAATACCCTTATTCACCTGGTATCCATAACTTTTTTTCTCGCTTTGAATGATTTGAATTCTTTTATCACGGCATGCATAGGCTTGGAGAATTTGCAGTGTCCCATCTGTGGATCCAGCGTCTATACAAAGAATCTCTATTTCCTGTAAGGTCTGATCTATTACACTTTGTATACACTTTTCAATATATTCAGCCACATTTAGTGATGGCATAATGATTGATATCTTAGGTTTTATTGATTTCAATTTCTCCCTCGCTTTCCAGGTCTCTACCGCTATCCTTGACTTCTATTTTTCTAATCTATCTAAGGCTCTCTTTATAGATAAGATTTCTCCAAAATTCCACTTCATCAAAAGAACCATACTTCTTTTTTATAATTTCAAATGAATTCTTTCCCATCTCCTGAAGCCTATCTCTATGCTGATACAAAAAGTTCAGGCTCTCCACTAAGCCTTCTAGGTCTCCCACCGGCCTTACAAATCCATTGTATCCATTTTTCACATCATCTCTAGCCCCTGATACATCTGTTACTACAGGTACTGTACCTGCAGCCATTGCTTCACACTGGGAGATACTATGACCTTCCCATTCAGAACAACTTAACATAATATCTTGTCGTTCCCAAAATTTCTTAATATCTTTTTGCTCCACATACCCTATTAATTTCACCCGCTTTTCAAGACCTTGTTGTACAAT
Organism: Butyrivibrio sp.; assembly: GCA_041583675.1. Lineage (GTDB taxonomy): Bacteria > Bacillota > Clostridia > Lachnospirales > Lachnospiraceae > Eshraghiella. Next base: position 1,746 of record JBFHFI010000142.1, read on the forward strand.
TCTTTTTTTCATTTCTATTTCAAAGGATCCACTTCCTGCTATTTCCAATTGATAATCCATTCCTAAATCCTTCAGTTTCCTTGCAATATCAAGCATGAAATCCATTCTCTTTTGCTCTATTACTACACGTCCTGCATATCCAATTCTAATTGCTTCTTTGGAGGCTGAATACAAATGTTCAACCCCCTGTCCCTGTGTGATTTTCCAAGGTAATATAATAATTTTATCACTTGGGAATCCTCGTTTTAGTAATTTTGTTCTCATCACGGAACTAATCACTAGACAATAATCAATATCATCCTTGAATGTTATATATCCATCATAGTAAACTTCCTCATCATTATGTAATACAACTATAATTTTTGTATTTTTCAAGTAATCTTTTTTGCATTTACCGCTGCAAAAAAGTGATAGGATATAAAATTACATAGTACCGTATCCGGATTTTCATCTATTATACTCTGCAAACAAATTTCAATTCTCTTTTTTTCTGATGGTTCATCCTTATACTTTAGTTCCAATACTTTCTGACTATCACATTCTATTGTATGTTTATAAAGATTCGAAGTAAATAACCCAACATCCACTCCCATCGTTTCCAATGTTCTCATCGTTTGCAATGACCAAGATTCAACCCCTCCAAGAACAATACCATTTTGCAGATCTATTAAAAAACGCTCTCTCTGTGAATTCACATCTTTTTTTTCTTTCACTGAAATACTTAATTTTAATTTTCGTTCAACTGTTAAATAAAACAACATGCTTGCCCTTGTATTTCCCTTACGAATATTCAACTCGGGAATTCCCATCAAATTCAATTGTTTTCTAATTTCATTTTCCTGGTTACAAGTAATAAAAAAAAGTGAATTTCCGAAATCATCTATATTCTCCGGTTTTCTTACTTTTACACCACAGTACTCTGAATTCCACTTTTCCGAAGAATTATCAAGAAACATATTAACCTGTACATCAAATTCATGAAACAATGCAAGCATTCTTTTTCCTATTCTCCCCGCACCGTAAAATATAATATTTTCCATCAATTATTCCTCTCCTATGAAGTTACTTTGGTCTATCCAATCATAGAATTCATCTCTATCCACAATTTTTTCTCCTGAAACTCCCATTTCCATCAAAAGATGTTTTACACCTAGCAATGTTGATTTCTTCGATATCGCAATTACACATAAATCAAATTCACAACCTAATACCACCGAGGGTTCCACAACTGGTTTTCCTTGTTTTTGATAAGATTCAATATTAATATCAGTCCAACCTACAATAATACAATTTGTGTTATATTTTATATTATTATACAGTTTTGTTCCTGCTATACCCGCACCATAAATAACAACTTTTTTATGCTGCCCCGGAAGATTCCATCCGTGTTCTTTTACACTTTTCCATCTATGTATCAATTTCCCATAAATAGAAGAATCATGTTTTTTATAAAATTCGACTTTTCTTTTATCCTTTTTTGATAATCTGCGTAAAGAATAATCCAAATTAGTTCCTTGATAACCAGTACTTTCTTTTTGATCTGTATTCCACATAAAAATATGAAATAAGTCCCTTTTCCCTAATTTGGGTGCATACATATTAGATTCCTTAGAATTATCACTATGTGGTATCTCTGATAAAAGTTCTACAATTGACGAATGTGGACTATTCTGACAATACTTTAAAAGCCGAAACGATAAATCATTTCCCATATAAATATTATCTATATTTAAAATCCGAGTCATTTCCTTTGAAAACATCGCGACACCATTAGCATACTTTTGAAGACCACTTTTTTTCAGACCTTCCTCATTCTCCTTATCAAGAATAGGTACTATATGATGCTCTCTTTGTTCATATCCCTTTGTTACACCATGTGGTGCTCGAGCAAATATTTCAATAAACCCTTTGGTATCCGATGAAAATGACATAAAATTACATTTTCCAGTATTCGCTTTCCCGACTAGATCATAATAAAAAACATTCCATGGGCCTTGATACAAATCATCTAATAATTTCTGAAGATAAAATATTGTTTTCCCTGTTCCATGTAAATCTACCAATGCAAATTCTTTATCTGTAAAATCAATTTCTTGCATTAAATAACTTCTTAAAACTTCTTTTTTTTCATCTGAATCCTCATCTTCTAATCTCCAAGCCCGTCTTGAACCGTATATATATGTTATCTGAATATCAAAAAAAGCATTAGAAATAATCTGATCTGCAATTTGTTTTAAGACATATCCATCTCTGGCAATAAAATATAATCGCTTTATTTTTTTCATTTGACACATATAAAGAATCCAAGAAATATATGGATAAAGAATTATTCCCCCTAAGGATGCTCCCATTTTTTCAATTTCACCAAAACTAGAATTTGTATGAAGAATTTTAGATGCACCAAAGTATAATTCTGCCTCCAAGCTTTCCTCTAGGCAATTCTTATTCAAAAAATCAATTTCCCATGCATTTAATATTTCCTGTTTGCATATTACCGCTTTTATACCCAACAATTCCGGAATTTTCCCATCTGATATGGCATTATCTCCATAATGTGTCCATTCATTATATGAAACCTGTTCTAATTCAGATACCTTAATAAATAAAGCTCCACTCATTTTTGTTTTTCCAAAAAAAGAGGACACATAAATCGGTATCTCTTTAAAAACCGGATGGACATCTATTAATATTTTGCGAATATCTTCTACCTCCAAATACATATCTGAAATCAACACAATTCTTTTTCCTTGTTTCTGATATTCAAGAAGTTTTTTGATATTTTTCTCTATTCCAACTATATAGCTACATTCTATGTCAACTTCCATATGCATTAATTTCTGGCACAAATCTAATGCTATTCCAGTCATTTTTTGCAATGATTGATAAATTTCAACCAAACTTATATCTTCTTTTAAATCATCTGTATAATACTGTCTTGCATTTGTCTCTGCTTGTACACGAAGTGAGGAAAAATTATTTACAACATAGGTAGGATAATCATTTATTTTTTTCATTTTATTTTGCATAATTAAAAAAACACCTTTTGGTGAAAGGGTTTTTCTTGTAATTAATGTATCAAAAATATCAAAACTAATCATACCTACAAAACTCCTCACTGATAAATTATATTATTTACAACCTCTGATAATACCCCTTCTAAGTGAAGGTAAAATAAATTTTTGTTGTATGGAGTAAGGATAGTACATATATCCTCTGGAATAATGACTGTCCATTCCATAAGTTTTTTCCAATACATTCTTTATCATTTCTGCGTCATTATCATTATGATATGTACAAGCTGCAATCTTTATATGTTCTGCAGATTCTATTGTTTTATGTAATCCATTTAAGGCCGCTAATTCACAACCTTCTATATCCAACTTAATAAAATTCACAGGTTCACTTATCATATCATCTATTTTAGCTTCCCGACCTGCAGTATAATCTGCAGCAAATTTATTAATCATAACTATTTTATCTAAATAATTATGAAATGTATTTTTTAAAGCCTCTATCCATTGTTCGTTTGTTTCAATAATATAGACTTTCTTTGCTTTTTCTATCACATCTAGAGCAAAGTTGCCCTCTGCTGCTCCCACATCTACAACCACATCACCTTCAACAATTCCAAATTCCTTTGTCAGATATTGATGGGGAGATAATTCATCCTGTTCAATACGTATACTGTTATAATATCTTTTCACTTTATCTTCTGTATTAATGTTGCTCGCCATATATAATTTATGTCCATTATGCATTACATAAAATAAATTCACACCGTTATCATAGATAGGATTGATTTCGTCCAAACTATAGTTTTTCTTAAATTCATAATTAAATACATCCAAAGACTCATTCTCTAAATAGGATAAAATAGTCTGAATTTCTTGATTTGTTTCAGTTTTATATCTATTTAATATCTTTTTTTTCGCAAAATAATATATGTTTTCAATAAAAGACTCCTTTATTTCTGTATCTTGCAAAATCCGATTTTTTATTTCATCAAAATACATTGTTGAAGTCACTATAATTTTATCAAACTTTAATACACATGCCTCCTGTGGTGAAATTACAATAAAACCACCAATTTCAGTTCCCCATTTTTGTTGATTACTATCTGTAACGGCAATCACTTTAATTTCTTCTTCAAATAATTTTATTTCCTTAAAAAAATCATCTGCAATCTTACCCATTCCCCATAAGATTATTTTTTCTTTCATATAATCTCCTTATCCTATATTTTTCACCTCACCTCTCCGCCGCAAAAGCTCTAGCTTTGAGGGGGGGCTTTCCACCACTCCGCCGAAGAGCTTTGCTTTGAGGGGGACTTTCCACCTCTCCGCCGAAGAGCTTTGCTTTGAGGGGGACTTTCCACCTCTCCGCCGAAGAGCTCTAGCTTTGAGGGGGACTTTCCACCTCTCCGCCGAAGAGCTTTGCTTTGAGGGGGGCTTTCCACCACT
>JBFHFI010000143.1:0-6199 GCA_041583675.1 Butyrivibrio sp.
ACTCTGCTTCAAAAGCTAGCTCCGACCATTTGGTTAGAGCTTATTACCATACTTACGGATTACCAATAGTTATTTCCAACTGTTCTAATAATTACGGTTCACATCAATTTCCTGAAAAGTTAATTCCTCTTTTCATTCATAATATTAAAAATAACAAACCGCTGCCTGTTTATGGAAAAGGTGAAAATCAAGTAAAAGCACTTGATGGAGTTAGTTTTGGTATTCACAAGGGTGAATTTGTTGCAATTATTGGATCTTCCGGTTCTGGTAAATCTACGTTGCTGCATATACTTGGAGGTGTGGATATACCAACGAGCGGAAAAGTATATATGGATGGACAGGATGTATATACTCAAAATGAAGAGCAGTTGGCTATTTTCAGAAGAAGACAAGTAGGATTGATTTATCAATTCTATAATTTAATTCCAGTATTAAATGTACAGGAAAATATTACGCTACCTGTGCTTTTAGATGGAAGAAAAGTCAATAAAGAACGTTTGGATGAATTGGTTCAAATACTTGGGTTACATGGAAGAGAAAAACATCTTCCGAATCAACTTTCAGGAGGCCAGCAACAAAGAGTTTCAATAGGAAGAGCGTTAATGAATTCTCCAGCAATTGTTTTGGCTGATGAACCAACTGGAAATCTGGATTCGAAAAATAGTCAGGAGATATTAGAGTTATTAAAATTATCCAATAAAAAATACAATCAAACACTTGTTGTTATCACACATGATGAAGAAATTGCGGCACAGGCAGATAGGGTAATTGCCATAGAAGATGGTAAGATTATTCGAGATGAGGTGATCTTGCCATGAATATTCTCAAGAAAGTAACAATAGAATCTTTGAAGAAAAATCCGGTAAGAACATTGGTTACAATCATAGGCATTATTTTATCAATTGCAATGTTTACGGCTGTTACAACGAGTGTTTCTAGTGTACAACAATTTATGATTGATGTAATTTCTGAGACCGATGGAAGTTGGTATGGAAGTTTTACAAATGTAGATGAAAGTGGAGTTGAAAAAATAGAATCTGATAAGGATATTTCAGATGTTGTGCTCATACAAAATATTGGATATGCGGCGATTGACTCGGCAAATGAATACAAACCTTATATTTATGTAGCGGGAATAAAAGATAATATAAACAAAATGTTACCAATTCATATGGATGAAGGTCGTTTGCCAGAAGATGTAGATGAAATAATTTTACCAGATCATCTTGCATCTAACGGAGGTGTAAAATATAACGTTGGAGATACAATTACACTTTCAATAGGAAAGCGTATATCAGATAATATGAATCTATGGCAAGAGACGATACTTCAAGTTGATGAAGAAGGTAGTTTAATAGAGAAATTGGTTGATTTAAAGAAAACAACCTATACCGTGGTTGGAATTTATAAAAGATCTAATTTTGAAAACTATAATGCTCCTGGGTATACCGCGCTTACATTTGCATCAGTGAATAATACTGGGACTCAGAATGTCTATATTCAAACGGATAATATGAAAGATATTTACGACGTAATTAATAAATATCCGGATGAATATGGTAGTAATATTAATAGTGATCTTATTAGATTTAGCGGGAATTCATCTGAAAATGCTTTAAATAGAGTATTATACTCCTTGGCAGCTATTCTTATGGGATTAATTATGTTTGGATCTATTTCATTGATTTATAATGCCTTTGCAATATCGGTAAGCGAGAGAACCAAACAATTTGGAATACTTAAGTCAATAGGAGCGACCAAAAGGCAGATGCGTCAAAGTGTTGTTTTTGAAGCAGGACTTTTAGCAAGTATTGGAATTCCTTTGGGAATTATATCGGGAATCATTGGAATGGCAATTACTTTTTATTGTACACAGGGATTATTTGCTAAATTTTTAAATGAATTGAATGTGAAATTGTCATTACATATTTCAGTTGCATCTATTTTGATTGCAGCATTAGTTGGATTTGTTACAGTAATTATTTCTGCATATATTCCCGCTAGAAAAGCATCAAAAAGAACTGCAATTGAGGCAATTAGACAAACTGCAGATATTCATATGAAACCAGGCAAAGTAAAAACATTGTATATTACATATTGGATTGCAGGATTTCCAGGAATGTTAGCATCTAAGAATTTTAAAAGAAATAAGAAACAATATCGTTCAACTGTTATTTCTATATTTTTAAGTGTGGTTTTGTTTGTTTCAGCAACGAATTTCTGCTCATATCTAACAGATAGTCTTAATGAAATTATATCAACAAGTGATTATGATTTAAGTTATTATTATACTGAAAGTGAAGATACTATTTCAAGTAATCAGTTAAATACAATCATACAATCAACAGATGGAATGACTGAGACAACATATCTTCGTAAAGAAATTGTGAGTGCGAATATATTTGTGAATCAATTAGAGGAAAAAACACGAACAATGCTTGAAAAATATCAAGTTATTGAAGATACATCAAATTTTTTTGAAACAGATATACAGTTGGTTTTTATACAAGATTCGGAATATCAGAAATTTTTAGAAGAAAATAAATATGATATAGATAAATATATGAATATTGAAAGTCCCACTGGACTGGTGTATGACCATACGGTTGTTTTTGAAGATGGAAAATACAGAAATGTGAAAATGCTATTAGAAAAGGAGACTAATCTTCAAATACTTTATTCACAGGATGATGCTAGTAATCAGCAAATTACTAAAAACTTAGCGATTGGTGAAAAAATAGATTCTGTTCCTTTTTCAATTGAATCAGATAGTGGAATGATAGTTTTAATGTATCCTTATAGTGCAAGGGGTAATGTATTAGAGGGAGGAATTTATAATCAAGAAATTTATTATTATATGAAATCTTTGAAACCTGAAGATTCTTATAAGAAATTATCAGCATCCTTGCAAGAAAAAGGACTTATAGTAGATAATTTGTATAATCAACATCAAGTGATTGAAACTAATCAGGCATTGCTCATTGTATTAAAAGTATTTGCATATGGATTTATTGTTTTAATATCTTTGATTGCGACTGCAAATGTATTTAATACTATTTCTACCAATATAGCACTTAGAAGAAGAGAGTTTGCTATGTTGAAATCAGTAGGAATGACTAGAAGAGGATTTATAAAAATGTTAAATTATGAATGTCTTCTTTATGGATTAAAAGGTCTTATATATGGAATTCCCGTATCAATAGGGATTACTTATTTAATATACAAATCTATTAGCAATGGATTAGAAATAGAATTTTATATGCCTTGGGAAAATGTAACTATTGCTGTAGTAAGTGTGTTTTTGGTTGTATTTACTACTATGATATATTCAATGAATAGAATTAAAAAAGACAATCCTATAGAAACATTAAAAAATGAAAATCTATAAAAAAAATCCTGTTTTCTTTATGAAAACAGGATTTTTTTATTGAAATTTATGCATTTTTAGCATTTCTTTTTAATCTATATCGAATAGTAGAATCTAATTCCTTTTTACGAATACGTAGATTCTCAGGAGTTACTTCAAGAAGTTCATCAGTATCAATAAATTCAAGAGATTGCTCAAGGCTTAATTTTCTTGGTGGAACAAGTCTTACAGAATCATCAGAACCTGATGAACGTGTATTACTTAAATGCTTTGTTTTACAAACATTGACTTCAATATCTTCAGCACGTCCTGTCTGACCAACAACCATACCACCATAGACTTTTTGTCCAGCCCCAATAAAAAGAGTTCCTCTTTCTTGGGCATTGAATAGACCGTAAGTAATAGCTTCTCCACTTTCAAAAGCAATTAATGAACCTTGTTTACGATATTGAATATCTCCTTTATAAGGACCATATTCATCAAAAATAGTATTAATGACACCGCTTCCCTTGGTATCTGTAAGAAATTCATTGGTATATCCAATTAAGCCTCGAGAAGGAATTGAGAATTCAAGTCTAGTAGTTCCTGCATTCATCGGAGCCATACCGTTTAATTCACCTTTACGCATACTTAATTTTTGGATAACAGTTCCGGCACTATCTTCAGGAACATCAACAAATGCGATTTCCATAGGTTCCATTTTATGGCCTTGTTCATCAGTGTGAAAAAGGACTTCCGCTTTACTTACAGCGAATTCATAACCTTCACGACGCATATTTTCTATTAAAACAGATAAATGTAATTCTCCTCTGCCAGAAACTTTAAATACATCGGTAGATTCAGTTTCTTCAATTCGAATACTTACATCTGTGTTTAATTCTCTAAAAAGACGTTCGCGGATATGTCTTGAAGTAATAAATTTACCTTCTTTACCTGCAAGAGGTGAATCATTTACCATGAAATTCATAGCAATAGTAGGTTCAGATATTTTTTGGAAAACAATAGCTTCTGGATGCTCTAAATTACACACAGTATCTCCGATAATAATATCTGAAATTCCGGAAATTGCAACAATAGAACCAACGGTAGCCTCAGAAACTTCAACTTTGTTTAATCCTTCAAATTCATATAATTTAGTGATTTTTACACGACGTTTTTTAGCAGTATCATGATGATTTACAATTAAAACTTCTTGGTTAACTTTAATAACTCCATTGTCAACTTTACCAACACCAATACGTCCTACATAATCATTGTAATCTATAGTACTAATTAGGATTTGTAATGGCTTTTCTGAATCTCCCATTGGAGCAGGTATTTTTTCTATAATTGTTTCAAATAAAGGAACCATAGAATCAGATTCTTCACCAAGTTCATTCATAGCATAACCTTCTCTAGCAGAAGCAAAAATAAATGGGCAGTCAAGTTGTCTATCATTTGCTTCTAATTCAATTAGAAGTTCTATGGTTTCATCAACAACCTCTTCAGGACGCGCTTCAGCACGGTCAATTTTGTTGATACATACAACTAAATCCAAATCAAGATCGAGCGCTTTTTGGAGAACAAATTTGGTTTGTGGCATAACACCTTCATAGGCATCTATTACAAGAATAACGCCATTAACCATTTTAAGTACACGTTCTACTTCACCACCAAAGTCAGCATGACCTGGTGTATCAATAATATTGATTTTAGTATCTTTATATTTAATGGAAGTATTTTTTGAAAGGATAGTAATACCACGTTCTCTTTCTATGGCATTGGAATCCATTACACGTTCCATAACATCTTGATTCTCACGGAATGTTCCGCTCTGTTTTAATAGTTCATCCACAAGTGTGGTTTTTCCATGATCAACATGGGCAATAATAGCAATATTTCTTATATCTTCACGACTGGTAAGCATAAATCCTCCATAGCTTTTCCGGAACTGTCCGGAATAATAACCTAATATGATAGGCAAGTCTCTGCAACTTTTCTATTTTACCATAGTTTTCGAATTTGACAAGCTGTTTTTTTGATAAAAGCGAGAAATAGCGTAATTTATAGTATATATATAAGGAAAAGACGAGTTAATTGTTAAATATTTTAAATTTAGAATAGAATTAAGAACATGTAATAAAAAAATAGCTGAGCTTGAAAAAGAAAATAGTTTCTTAAAAAAAGCAGCGGCATTTTACATCATTCACAAAGGAAGTTGATTATATGATAAGTTTAATTTAATGAATTATCTTATTAAAAAAACGAAAGAATAAATCTTATATAATTATAGAAGGGCATTTCTATCTTTTTGTCCAACGATAAATTAATGCAATTTACTGGGGATTTCATGGTTGACATTCCAATTTTCCAATGATAAAATTAAAACAATAAAGAAATTTTAGAGTAGAGGTTGCACCTATCAATAGTAACCAATGTGATATGTCAGGCATAGATGATCATTGGAGAAAGGGAAAGGTGCCGAAGCCATATAATACCTGATATTATATCGGCTGGGCATAATTTGAAAAGAATTATGACTGTCATCGTTGGATGGGGAGCTACTTAAAGTTCTGATCGTTTTTTAATGAGCATGACTTTAAGAGTTGACAATCCTGTCAACTCTTTCCTTTTGCAAAAAATCAAGTTTGCATTATGACCTTACTGATTTCTTTTAAAATTTAGGAGGAATAAAAATGGCAATATTTACAGGTGCTGGTGTTGCACTCATAACACCCTTTGATGAAAATAACAATGTGAATTATAACAAGTTAGAAGAGTTAATTGAATTTCAGATAGCGAATAAGACAGATTGTATTGTTATCTGCGGAACTACAGGGGAAGCATCAACCC
>JBFHFI010000144.1:0-6115 GCA_041583675.1 Butyrivibrio sp.
AGCTCTTACATTAATTTCTAAGGCATATAAAGTATAGCTGGCAATTTGACTTGCGATTTGAGGTGCAATTGACCATACAGCAATCTGCATTTTATTCGCTCCCACGGACTCTGCTGCCTCAATCGGACCGTAATCCACTGTCTCTATTGACTCAAAAATAAGCTGTGATACCATTCCAAAGGTAAAAACTGCAATTGTTAATACCCCTGTGGCTTCTCCAATTCCCACTACCGCTACAAATAAAGCAGCAAGAAGTAAGTTAGGGATTGTTCTTATAATATCCAAGAAAAATCTTATAATCGCTGTCAATATTGGGTTTCTTGTTACAACTGTTGTTGCAAGAAAAGAAAAAGGAATTGCAATAATTACCCCTAAAGCCGTTCCAAAAATAGACATCTTTAAGGTCTTTATTATGGGGTCAATAATTTTAGGAATATAACTAAAATCAGGATTTGCAAATCTAGACAAGAAAATAACCATTTGATTTGAATTTTCAAACACTTCTTTAAAATTCGCATCTGTTACTTGCACGCTTCCCTTTACACATAGAACAAGAATTAACAGGATAAATACGTTTTTGTACCATTTAAAATGAATCGTATCTCTAATCTTCATCTGTTATTCCTTTCTCGTTTTTTTGTTCTTTTCTTCCATATATCTGATCCAGTTCTTGCTCTGTCAAGGCTTCACTTGTACCATCAAATACTATTCTACCGTTTTTAAAGGCGATAATTCTGGTAGAAAATTGTCTTGCCAACTCTACGGAATGAATATTTACAATCACTGTTTTATGCATACTTGTATTAATATATCTTAAATCTTTTAATATTTTTTGAGATGTCATTGGGTCCAAAGATGCAACTGGTTCATCTGCCAAAATAATATCTGCCTGTTGAACTAAAGTTCTGGCAATTGAAACCCTTTGCTGTTGACCCCCACTTAATTCATCACTTCTAGAGTGGATTTTATCCAACAAGCCAACACTTTCCAATGCTTTTTTCGTACTTTCATAATCCTCTTTTGAAAAAATTCCCAAAACACTTTTAAAAGTAGAATAATAACCCAAACGGCCCGACAGTACATTTTTTTGTACAGTACTTCGTTTTACTAAATTAAAGCTTTGAGATATCATCCCAATATGACATCTTATTTTTCTCAATTGCCTTTTTTTAGCTTTTGTAACAGATACTCCATCTATTGTAATATTCCCTTCTGAAATATCTATCAAACGATTAATCGTTCTTAAAAATGTACTTTTTCCTGCACCACTCAAACCAATAATAGAGACAAATTCTCCATCATTAATTGTCACATTTATATCTTGTATCCCTTTGACTCCACTTTTATATTCTTTTGAAACATTTTCAAAAACAATCATTTTATTATCACCATTTACTTTCATAAAAAGTAGTATCTAAATCATAGATACTACTTTCTTATTATTTATTCTGCTGCTTTATCTGTATAATCTCTTATTGTATCATAAGCTTCTTCTGACACTTCTTCATATCCTTTATGACTCCATAAAGACATAGCTTCTAGTCCTTCTTCATCATTTGCCATATTTAAAAATACTTCTTTTACTTGTGCTTTAAGATCTTCATCCATATCTGGCTGTACAGCGATTGCATCATTTGGAATATCGCCCTCTGTCAAATATAGAACTTTCAAATCATCAAATAAATCGTATGTTTCAAAAGCAAATGAAAATACACTTCTTGCGCCTTCAAATACAAAACAGGCATCTTGTTGTCCATTTAATACTGCTGTCATTTCACTAGGAATATCATTGACTGTTGTTAATGTACAATCTACAGTAGGATCAATTCCAGCATCTTTCATTTCTGCTACAGGATAGATATATCCGCTTGCTGAATTAGGACTTAATGTTGCAATTTTCTTTCCTACTAAATCTTCTAATGAATCAATTCCACTATCTGATCTCACAAGAATCTCACCTTTAAATGTACCTGTTAATTCTCCCTCAATAGGAAGACCTGTTTCTTGATCAAACTCACCTAATTGTGATGTTAGAATCGCTTCTGCTGCACCCATATCTCTTGCCTGTACATAAGCTGCTGGTGGCATAATACCAATATCTACTTGTCCTGATGACATTGCTTCTACAATTGTTGAATAATCTGTTGCTAAAGTAACTTCAACTTCACGACCCAATTTTTCTGATAAATACTCTGCAAAAGGTCCTGCTTTTGCTTCCATAGACCCATCATTATTAGTAGGTACAAATTGTACATTGAGTACTCCTAATTCCTCAGTTGTCTCCTCGACATTTTCTGCATTTTCTGCCGTTGTAGTTTTACTATTTTCCGTATCTGTAGTTCCACATCCAATTAATGATGCTGTTGCCAAAGCTATTACTAACATACTTGTTACTAACTTTTTAAGTTTCATTTATTCTCTCCTTTTGTGAAATTACTATAATTTACTTTTAAAGAATATCAACTCTTTCTTTATTTTGAAATGACCTGTGTCACATTTTACTAAAGTTTTACTCAAACTTACCACTCCTAAACTTTTTCATTTTACATAACCCATAATTAGATTATATTATTATATTGTTTGATATAAATACCATAGAATAATGATTTTATTTATAAAACATAATGGAACACTCTTCTTTTTATTCTATTTTAAGTAATTCTTTTTCCTGAAACACCTTTAATTTGATAAGCTAGGAGGTCACTTGACCCCTTCCCATTTTCTATTATATAATGTTTCAATGTATAGAAAAGGTGGTAATAAAATGAAAAAAATATCTAATCCTTTGAAAATAAATCAATATATTAGTGATTATAATTTACAAGACTATATGAATACAGACCTATTTTCTATCTCTGAACTTTATTCCTTTGAAAAACAAGAGGTCCTTATTCATGCCGGCCTAATTTCCGAATATTTATATTTTCTTGTTGAAGGTAAACTTATGGTATATTCTTATACATCAGATTCAAAAGAAGTATGCATAGAATATTTTCAAGAAACTACCTTAATTGGAGAATCCGCTTCTTTATGGGAGACAACCCCCAACACTAGTGTAAAGGCTATGACTCCTTGTATTTGTATTGGAATAAATCTAATTAAATATCGCCAACAATTACAAAATGATGTTTGCTTTCTTAAAAATGTCTGTCAAATATTAAGCTATCGATTAAACTCCGAAATTCACCTGGCCAATTCTTTGACTGAGCCTACAGACGTGCGTTTAGCAAAATTTATTCTCCAACATTCTAATGATAATATTTTCAATTTTCAATTAACAACTTGTTCTTCTCTATTAAATGTCAGCTATCGCCACCTTTTAAGAACTTTAATGAATTTCTGTGATTCAAAAATTCTAAAAAAGAAGAAAAAATATTACTACATTCTCGATAGAGAAGCTTTAGAAAACTTATCTATTATGTCTTCTGACATTTAAAATCCGCCTATCCTTCGAATTATAATTCTATTTAATTATCCTCTTTTACTAATCTTACCATCTTTTAAAACATACTTCTATTTATAAAAAAAAGGCATCCATACCCTGATCTTTCAACCACGTATAAATGCCTATTTAAAATTATATTATATTCCCGCTAATCCACTAAATATTTTCCCGCTTCTTCATCAGTTACCAATGTGAAATCTGGATGCATCTGAAGAATAGATGCTGGGACCTCAGAAGTCACAGGACCCAAAAAAGCTTTTTTGACAATTTCTGCTTTTTCTTTTCCTGATACAATCATTACTACCTTGCGAGCTTGAAGAATTGATTTGATTCCTACTGTATAAGCTTGATTAGGAACTTCTTCATCCTCTTCAAAAAATCTCTGGTTTGCTTGTATTGTACTTTTATGAAGCTCTGCTACATGAGTTTGTAATTGAAAGGATACTCCTGGTTCATTAAAGCCAATGTGTCCATCTAATCCCAATCCCAATAATTGTAAATCAATGCCTCCTAATTCTGTAATAACATGATCGTACCCCTTACAAACCTCTTCTGCATTCATATCCTCTCCCTCAGGGATATAAATATTTTCAGACTTGATATTAATCTCTTGAAAAAGATTTTTATGCATAAAATACCAATAACTATTTTTATTACTTTTTGAAATCCCTCTATATTCATCAAGATTAACCGTCTTAACCTGTGAAAAATCCAAATCTCCTTTTCGATACCATTCAATTAATTGTTTATAAGTTCCTATAGGAGATGCCCCAGTTGCCAATCCTATCACACAGTTTGGCTTCATAATAATTTGTGCAGAAATTAAATTAGCCGCCATTCTAGACATATCTTGATAAGATTTTGATTTTATAAGTCTCATTTTCTATCTCCTTAAATATATTGTCCATCTACAAAACAATGTAAATGAATAGGCGCAAGCAATTTCACCCCTTCAAAAATCTCTTGTGATTTCGATAGTTTTTGTCCTTGTAATGTTAAATATGTTTTATATAAATAAAGCATTTCAACTGATAATTGACTTTTATGCTGCTCCATTGCTAGAAATTTTTGTTCAAATTGTTCTGTAACATTCAAAGATGTATTTGGACTTGCTGTAAAATAAAATCCAATTCCTTTGATCTCGTAAGGCTTGGTTTGTGTATTTTTTGGATATTTCATCAATGAACAATTAATTCCTGCCTGTGCCACTGCTTTCCCCGTAACAATATGGTCTTCATGTGCTTCATAAAGAAGCCATGGATCTGGTGCAAATACAGCATCATACTGCTCTGTTCGCAAAATATCTGCTATCTCTCCCGCAAGTTTTGGGACATTATGTAATGTTCCATCTTCGTAATTTAACCAAAAAAATTTTTCAACTCCCAATAACCTTCCTGCTCGCTCCGCTTCTTCTTTACGAATTTCTCCTAGGTTTTCAGAATTAGGTACAAATCCCATGTCTCCTAAAGATCCATCCGTAACCGTAAGATAATCTACTCTGCAACCTTGACTCGTTAAAAGTCCAATCATTCCTCCCATCCCAATTTCATTATCATCCGGATGTGGTTGTACACATAATATTTTTTTAAATTCCTTGATATCCGGTGGTGAAAGTAATTTCATTATTTGTTCATCCATATTCATCTACCTCTTTTCTTTATTTTTATAAAATATCAACGGTATAATTGTAAGTAAAAAACAAATTCCAGGTATTAGATACATCATAGCGCCAAAACTCATTTTGGTCACTTTTGTAATTTCCTGCCCTTCTTTATAGTTCATTAAAATCAATCCAATTCCCAATATTCCCTTGGAAATCATTGCACTTAATTTCGTTAAAAATGTATTTAGTGAAAAAATAATTCCTTCTCCTCTAAATCCTAATATTTCTTCTGAATAATCAATTGCATCAATTAACATAGATGCGCTCACAATGGTTGTAATTCCAGTAAATGCAAAACTAATTCCCAATAAAATTAAACAAAATACTATATTATCTCCTCCTACAAAAAATGGTATTACTGAAAAAACAGTTCCCAAAACACATGCCATAATAAAAATAGTTTTTTTAGAAATAATTTGAATTAATTTAGGCGTAACCACCATTCCTAAAATCATTCCAATAATAAGACTCAAACCAATATATGTTAATAGAGAAGAATCTCCCCATACATATACAACAAAATACATTTGAACACATTGACGTAACCCATTTACCATATTTACCAATAAAAGAGCAATTAATAAAAATTTAAGAGGCTTATTACAAGTAATTGTTTTTAAGTTTGTTTTAAAAGGAATTGATTCTTCCGATGCTTGAATTCTTTCTTTTAGAAAAATACCAACTAGCATCACCAATATACCACCAACAACAGCAATTAAAATTGCCGATTTAGAATACGCAGATACTGTCCTGTCTCCACCAAAAGAATTAATAATCATAATACTACATACACTCGCAATAGCGGCTCCAACAGTTCCCCCAATTTTTCCCAATGTAACCATTTGGTTTTTTTGATTAGAATCATGGGTAACTACAGAAGAAATTGCCCATATAGGAATATCACAACTTGTGTAAGTCATTCCCCATATAACGTAAGTTACTGCCGATACAAATACTAATACGCCACCTTCTAATGGGAATCCTGCAAACCAAAGGATTGTAGTAAT
>JBFHFI010000145.1:0-6069 GCA_041583675.1 Butyrivibrio sp.
GTCAATATCTGTAATAACTACTTTCATTTGTTTTTGAACTGCTTCAAAGGCAAGGGTTTTTCCAATACCATTTGCTGCTCCCGTGATAACAGCTACTTTATTTTTAAATTCTTTCATAGATCCTCCTTATAAAATATATGCTTTTTCCATGCCGTCTTCCATAGCATGTCCAATACGTCCTGCTTGTTTAGCGTCTCCAAGGACAAAAACATTACTAAAATTAGATTTAAATGTGTCAACTAATTCAGTGTTGATTTTAACACCAAGAGATAAGATAACAGCATTGGCATCTAGTGATGTTGTTTTATTTGTGAATGTATTTACTACTTGGATTCCTTGATCATTAATGCTCATTAATCTTAGACTAGGAATTAGGTCTACATTATATTTTTTTAGACGCATTGTAACATCGATTACATTTGGTTTGTAGGCCCCTTTTGCGATTTCATTTTGCATTTCAATGACAGTAACACTATTGCCTGATTCAGCTAAATATTCTGCTGTTTCGAGACCGGTTAATCCACTACCAACAACAATTGCTTTTTTTCCTTCTAAAACAACTTTTTTACTTAAAATATCTTCTATGGTGCAAACATTTTTATTTTTCACGCCTGGGATTGGAGGAATATTAGGTTCAGCACCCTGTGCAAGAAAAACAGCATATGGATTCAGTTCTTTTATTGTTTCCACTGTAGCTTCTGTATTCATGCGAATATCAACATTTAGACGTTTTAATTCATTTTCTAGATGTGCTAAAAGATTTTTTAATTTTGTTTTTAAAGGAGGGTTGCTACCAAGAAAAACAGAACCACCAAGTACATTTCTTTTTTCAAAAAGAATAGGTTGGAATCCTCTTTCTGCTAAAGTAATAGCACTTTGCATACCGGCTGGACCACCTCCGATAATTGCAACAATACGCTGATCACCATCTTTTTTTAGATTATCAAAATCGGCTTCTCTACCTGTTTTTGGGTTAACAGCACATTTTAAACGCTTGCCAGACATTAATTCTTCAATACAATACAAACAAGATACACATGGACGGATTTCTTCGTCACGATTTTCTTTTGCTTTATTGGACCATTCAGGATCGGCAAGTTGGGCTCTTCCTAAGGCTACAAAATCCAGATTGTCTTCTTGCAATAAAGTTTCGGCAAATTCTGGAGTACGAATTACATCACAGGCAATCACTGGAATTTTTACAGCAGCTTTTATAGCTTTTGCTAAATGACGTTTCCATCCTTGAGGGTATGAGATTGGTTCAATAATAGTAATCATAGAATCATAAGTTCCAGAACTTACATTAATAACATCTACGCCAATACTTTCAAGGGTTCTAGCTATTTTAATAGCTTCATCAAGTTTAAGTCCACCATCTATAAATTCATCACCATCTAATCGTACAGAAATAGGGAAATTAGGACCACATAGGTATTTGATACCAGTGACAATTTCAGTTAAAAATCTCATTCTATTAACAAGTGTTCCGCCATATTTATCTGTTCTGAGATTTGTTAAAGGACTTAAAAATTGCCCGATTAGATATCCGTGAGCTGCATGAAGTTCTATGCCATCAGCACCGGATACTTGAACAATTTTTGCGCCTTTGATAAATGATTTTACTAAGTTTTCAACTTCTAGTGTTTCAAGTGCGCGAGGCATTTCTCCTATAACATTGGACATTACTGCACTAGGAGCTACAATTTGTTTCCCATCAATTAATCTTGCATGAGATTGTCTTCCAGGATGATGAAGTTGAAAAAAGATTTTTGAGTCATATCTGTGAATAGCCTTTACTAATTTCTCTAATTGAGGTATTTGATACATTTCTGTTGCACATAATTGATTGGAGGTACCAACTCCAAATTCATCATCTATTCTTGTAATCTCAGTGATAATTAAGCCGCAACCTCCTTTAGCACGTTCTTGATAATAACGGATAATATCATCAGAAGCTTCTCCCGTAGAAGTTGCATAAGATGTTCCAATTGCTGGCATAACAATTCTATTTTTAAGTTCTAGATTCCCGATTTTACCAGTTTTAAATAATTTTTTTTGCTCCATTTTTTTATTACCTTTCCTATTATTTGTTAAAAGTATAACATTCTTTTTTGCGTTAAGATATGTCGCGAAGGATGAAAAAGTCTTTTGTTATTATGCAAAGTGCACTATAATAATAAAAGAATGAATTTATATTTAGGAGGTTATACTATGAGTATTACGTTCAGGGATATCTATAAATATTTAGAAAAAGAGATTGCTCATTATCAATTAACGGAAAGCTGTATGGACAATAATGTAAGAGATGTTAAACTTTTGGTTAAAAATCAAACTAAGTATAATAAAGATACAGTATATGTTGGAACCACAAGCTTTCTTGCAAACAGTGATTTTCAAAATAAAGATGCTTGTATTATTGTTATTAATGATTTAGAGACTCCTCTAGAGAGCAGTTTACTACATCTTAATACTTATATAGAGCTAAATAGTGGTTGTGATTTATTTGAAAAATTCAATGAAATTAATGATATTTTTAATAATGAACAAAAAATACATAGAATTATGGAATGTCAGGAATTATCAGAAATTGCAAAAAAATCCTCGGATTTATTTGAAAATCCAATTATAATTATAGATAGTAATTTTAGAGTGTTAGCACATTCAAGTATCGAATCAATTAGAGATTCTGGATGGAGAGAAAATATTGAAAAAGGATTTTGTTCTTATGAATATATAGCAATAGTGAATGCGATGAAAGAAATAAAGGAATCGCTTCATAATACAACTCCATTTTTGGTAAATTGTGAAATTAGTCCTATTAAAAGATGTGTTTCTAAGTTCTTTCTTCACGGAAGATTGGGAGGATATATTGTTGTATTATTGGAAAATAAAGAGTTAGATGAAATAGACCGAGAGAATATAGTGAAAATATCTAAAATAACATCATCCTGTTATTCTAATAAGTTGGGGAAGAAAAATATTAATAATTTGGATTATGATAATTTTCTTTTGGATTTGCTGAATAATAAGGTGACAAATATAAAAATATTAAATGAAAAAATGAAGATCTATAAAGGTAAATTTAAAAAGAATATGGTTGTTATTGTAATGGATATACGGGGATTTGATTCTAGAATTAATTCAGAAGGGTATTTTTCCAAGCAAATAGATAAATTATTTAATAGAAGAAGCATATATTTTGAAAATCAAGTTGTTGTTTTATATGATTATGAAATTGGGGAATTGGAAAATTTGAAATTCAATAAAAAATTATATGATTTTGCTAGAGATAATAATGTTGTTATTGGTGTTAGTAATGTGTTTTTGGATTTGATTTTGGTGCATCAACATTATTTAGAAGCAAAAAAAGCACTGGAAATCAGAGAAAAGATTCATTATTCAAATCCACTGATTGAATTTAAAGAAGTTGGATTTTATGCTTTGTATAGTGAGGCGGAGAATAGGGGAATTAATGTGTCGAGCTACATACATCCGGCATTGGAAATATTAAAAAATTATGATCAAAAGAACCATACGGAATTATATTTAACTTTGTTTGAATATTTAAAAACCAATCAAAATGCGGTTTTAACTGGAAAAGAATTATTTATACATCGAAACACAGTGAAATATAGAATGGATAAAATCGTTGAACTAACAAAGATTGATTTGAATCATTATTCGGAAGTGTTAAATATTATGTTTTCTTATAGAGCAATGTTGATGAGAGAAAAATAAAAATATATAATTTTTTTTTTGAAATTAACAAGATTTTGTAATTGTGTTTAGTTTGTTATTTGCTTTTAATTTCGCAATTATGGAGAAATGATTACATATATAGGAATGAGTGCGCCAATTGCGATTGTTTCTGTTATTGCATAGTTGAAAAATTTATATGCTGAGACAACACAAGTTAAATTCCATTATTTGGAAAAAATCAACATTTTCAAATGATAATGGGGAGAATGATTGTTACCGTTGTTTTTTATTTTATATTGATGTATTTTCAGACACCAAATTTAATTATTAGTACACTATCAATTGCTACAAGTTTTTTAGCAGCCTGTCTCTTGTTGTTTTGTAGTCCTATTTATGCGTTAGCATATGCATTAAATGATATTTACAGGTTTATAAATTGGAGTAAAATGAAAGTGTAACAAGAAAATTAAATGGAATTAGAATTAAAAAAATGATGTGAAAGAGATCTAAAAATTCATTACTCAATTTTGTAATAAAGGAGTATAATTATATTAGGAATAATATATTAGGGGGGATGAAAACAATGGAGATTGTAATGGGTGGGATTCTTTTTTTGATTTCATTAGGAATATTTATACTTTCGTATTTTCAATTTAAAGAAAAAGGGTTTTTATTTAATAATGCATATTTGTATGCATCTTCAGAAGCAAGAAGAAAAATGAATAAAAAACCATATTATAGGCAGTCAGGGATTATCTTTATAAATATAGGATTTATATTTTTTTTAGATGCTATTTATATGATGATTCAAAAAAATTGGATATATATAATTATAATAGGACTTCTTATTTTTGTAATAGTTTATGCAATATATTCATCTATTAAAATTGAAAAACTAATTTGTAATAAAAAGGAACCGGATTAATAAGTGTTTTCAATCATAACATATGATACAATAGAGAGTGGTAAATAAAAATACATTCATAATTTTACGGATGTATGATGGTATAAGGAGGGTTTTATGTTAGAAAAAATTGATCTTACAAAAAAATTTAGTAAAAAAGAATATAAGGATATTATGGAGGCGTTGGGACCTAGGCTTTCTTTGTTACAAAGGCAGTGTAAGCAAGTAGGAATTCCTATTATGATTATATTTGAAGGATGGGGCGCATCTGGAAAAGGAACAATTATCAATCATTTGATAGCACCATTAGACCCTCGTGGGTTTCAGGTATATACAGTACAGAAAACATCAGAAGAAGAGGCAATGAGACCATATATGTGGAGATTTTGGACCAAGACTCCAGCAAAAGGTAGAATTCATATTATGGATAGAAGTTGGTATCGAGGATTAATTAGTGATGCGTTTTCTAAACAAGGAGATAAAGAAAATCATATTGGACAGATTCTTAATTTTGAAGAAGATCTCACAGAAGATGGAACGATTCTTATTAAGTTTTTTTTACATATTTCTAAACAAGAGCAGAAAAAAAGATTTGATAAATTAGAAAAATCAAAAAAAACATCGTGGAGAGTTACAAAGCAAGATTGGGAACAGAATAAGAAGTATGATAAATATTTACAAGTATTTGATAATATGATTGCTAGAACAGATACGGATATTGTCCCTTGGAATATTATAGAGGCAACAGATAGAGAGTATGCTGCAGTAAAAGTAATTAATATTGTCATTGAAAGATTGGAACAAGCATTATCTGAAAAAAATATAGGAATATCATCAACTGTTAGAGATACAATAGAAGAGAATGAAAAGATTCAAGAGATTCAAGAAGCATTGAAATTGGATGTTCTAGGAAATGTTGATTTAACCTTAAAGTTAGAGAAAGCAGAGTATAAAAAGAAATTAAAAGCTCTTCAAGAACGATTGGCAATACTTCACTTTGAGATGTATAGTAGAAGAATACCAGTGGTATTAGCCTTTGAAGGATGGGATGCTGGGGGCAAAGGTGGAGCAATCAAGAGAATTACAGAAAAGCTGGACCCAAGGGGGTATGAAGTGAATCCTGTAGCAGCACCTAATGATATAGAGAAAGCGCATCATTATTTATGGAGATTTTGGAATGCAATGCCAAAAGCAGGACATTTGGCTGTGTTTGATAGATCATGGTATGGAAGGGTAATGGTTGAAAGAGTAGAGGGATTCTGTTCAGAAAAAGAATGGAAAAGAGCATATAAAGAAATTAATGATATGGAAGAAAATTTGACGGACTTTGGGTGTGTAGTAATTAAATTTTGGTTAAATATTGATAAAGAAGAACAGTTGAAAAGGTTTACAGAACGTCAAGAAAATCCGGATAAACAGTGGAAAATAACGGAAGAAGATTGGCGAAATAGAGAAAAATGGGATGA
>JBFHFI010000146.1:0-6067 GCA_041583675.1 Butyrivibrio sp.
AATCAAACCTGTTCTAGAGGCCTCTGCAATTCTAAGTGCATATTCCTTTTTATCATCTTTCATTTTCTTTATATCTCCTCAAATAGAGTTTTATAATTATTGTAATAATTGTAATACTGTTTGTGGTCTTTCATTTGCCTGCGATAATATAGAAGTTGCTGCTTGAGAAATCACATTTTCTGATGTATAAGTTGTCATCTCCTCCGCCATATCACAATCCTCAATTCTTGATAATGCAGCCGTTATATTTTCATTATAAGATTCCAGACTTTCCACTGTACTTTCCATCCTATTTTGATATGCTCCTAATTTAGACCTAATTGCAGAAACTTGACTAATTGCCTGATCAAATTTATCAATCGATTCCGATGCCCCTGTTTGTGTGTATACGTTTACGGAATCTATTCCTAATGTATATGTATTTACTTCTGGGATATCAATATTAATCTGTTCACCCTCATTAGCTCCTGATTGAATGCTCATAATTCCAAGTTCCGTAATATCAATTTCACAACTTGTTATTGTTGTATCCCCCGGAATCTCAATTGTTAAACTAAATGCATTGATATCTGTAACAGTAATACGATTTCCATAAGTTTGAACATTCGCTGTTGATACAAATCCGCTTCCTAATGTTGCTTGACAATCCATCCCTGTTGCAACATTTGATGTTGGCAAACCAAATAAAGAAGATAAATTCGAATTACTAAATTCAATATCTATTTCTTCATAAAGTCCATAATCTTCATTTGTAAATACTAAATTACTAGCAAGCGCTGGAGTTGTTGCATTTCCTAGTGAATCTTCACACTCTAGCTCTATTCCTGACCTATTACATCCGTCTAATATTTTGCTGTAAGCTTCTGAAAAAGTATCGCCTTCTTCTATTTCTACTTGAGCACCATTAATATTAATAGTTCCCGCTTCCGCCGCTGTAATTGGTCCAGCAAAAGTTGTTGTATTTATAGATGCTTGTGTTGCTGCCACTGTTACTGAAAAATTATATTCACCCGCCATTACAGCATCTGATAACGAAAACACCGATACTCCATTTACATCAGCATATGATTTTCTATGAAGGGTCCCATCCAACAAAGGCATTGTATTGAATTCTGTATCTGTTGATATTCTATCTACTTCTTCACAAATCTGATCTATTTCTGCCTGTATTGCCACTCTATCTTCATCACTATATGTTGCATCTGCTGCCTGTACAGATAATTCTCTTGCTCTTTGAAGCATACTTTCCATTTCGCCCAATGCGCTTTCTGCTGTTTGAACAACTGAAATTCCATCTGACGTATTTCTACCAGCTTGACCAATCGCTTTGATTTGTGAGTGCATTTTTTTTGATATTGCCATACCTGCTGCATCATCACTAGCATGATTTATTTTTAGTCCTGATGAAAGTCTTTCAATTGCTGTATCAAGAGCATCTTGACTTTGTCCAAGTTGATTATTCGCTATCATAGCTGATATATTACAATTCACTCTCATTTCTTCACCACTTTCTTATTTTCTCTATATTTTATATCGGCATTCTATTTTGATATCTTAGTCAGATTTAAAATAAATATTTTAGCCACTTTATATATAATATCAGTCTCCACATTTTCCTTTACGACTGATTGTACATCTGGTTGTTCTTGTATATTGCTAACTTTTATAATTGTATTTTCTAAACCAATTTCTTTTAACTCCCGTTCAATTATATCCACTTTTTCTTGTACTTTAACAATTGCTTCTTGATAATCACTCATAACTTGTGAATACAATTTATTATTACCAATCTTTCCTTGTACTGTAACATTCCCCAATATATTGCTATTAAATTTAATTGAAAATTGTCCTGCATCATTTTCATCATCAACTATTTTTAAATGAATCACACCTATTGTTCCATCATTATCATACGGGATTTCATATGTATTTCGTTTTGCTAATTCATTTAATAAATTCATGCCATTTCCAATTTGCCTAAGAGATTCCATATCCATATAAGAATCTGTCGTATACATTGCGTCTTGAATTAATGTCTTTGCATCATTCATTAGTCCATTGTAAACAGATTCCATTTCTTTTTTACCCTCTAATGAATTTAAAATAATATTTTCATGTACTTCTTCTTTATTTTCTTCTTGTATGATTTTTTTAAAAAGTGTAAACGGTTGATTTACAAGCATTTCTGCTGCTAGTATATTATTAAATGATGTTCCTATTTGATGATCTGTAATAATCTTAAGCACTGACTCTTCCACTTCAGTTGCATGCGTTATTGTTTCCATCATTCTATCTTGTGATAAATTATTTGATATATCATCTGCGCTCTCAATTTGTTCTCCAAATTGTTCCATTGGCATATTATCTAAGTCTTGTTCCATCGACACTAATTGTTCCGGAGTTATTTTATTTGCAATTCCTCCAAACAAATTTTTCAAATATGTGATTTTATCATTCGCCTCTACCGCTCCATTTGAATCATCAACTATTATTTCCATTCCTTGATCTTTACGAGACATATATGCTGTTAATAGATTTCCCATGGTTAAATCTAAATTTTGTTGAATCATTGAACCTACTACATTCATATCATCTTTTTGAAATTTATTAATTACGCCATATAAATTTATAAATTTTTCTCTTTCTTCCGGTGTAATATCTTTGTTTTTTTCCATTTTATATAAAAATTCACTATATTTTTCCTCTGTTGAAATTTGTGACGAAGATTCTTCGATTATGTAGGCATTTAATTCATCTACTCCTGTTTCTAATGGATTAATCCCTGTTTTAATCATTTTCATTGCAATTTCCGGTGACATATTTTCAAATAATTGATTCACTGAATAATCAATATTCTTTACTTTTTCAATATTATTCATATTAATATCCATATTATTATTTGCTAGAATTCTAATGGCTCTTTTATTTCCTTCTGTTTCCTCAATTCCTAGATCCAATAAAATATCCATTGTACTATTATCAATTGCATTGGATAATGAATCTCCCAAATCAACTCGAATTTCTGTACTAAGTGCTTCATAAGCATGTCCTACTGCCACCATTTTATTCTGATATTCAGCACCTGACTCTATAAAATTATTAATACTTGCCTGTTTATTTGTACTAACAATATCTCCTAATACATCCATTGGCAAAACTTTTGCATCATTAATTGTGAGCATAACATTGTTGGTTTGTATAATATCTTGCACTTTAATTGATGCATCTTCATTCGCTATTTTTCCATTTAAATAATTTTTTTCATATTCTCTTAATTGATCTACCAATTCTGAAAGTTCTATTGTATTAATACTTACGCCCGCTTTTTCCATTGTTCTTCCAGCATCAATTGTCATCATCAATCTTATTTCTTGAATTTCTCTTAAACTTTTTGAATATTTATAATTATTTTCTTCTGGTTCTACTTCTGTTGTATTTATTATAACATCCGATAAAGCCTCCAATGTTTGTATTTTATTAGATTGTGACAATGCCATAATATTTCCTAACGTAGCATTGCTAAGTGTTTCAATTGCTTGCACTGTTTCTTCCCATGGAAGAGATTCTCCTGTAACTAGTGTTTTATTTGCACTATAGCCTTCAATCATAGTTGAAACTACACGATCAATTTTATCTATTTCATCACTAGGTATCTCCAAGTTCTCTAATGTTGTATAATTATCTGCCTGTACTTCAATCCCATTATTCACCATCCATTTTCCTAGCTCCACCGCCTCTGGCGTCACCTCTATATTTGCATCTCGTAGAATACCTTCTACTTGTGGCTTCATTTGTTCCCATTGCATATCGTCAATATTATTTGTTTGTGTAATATATCCCGAATGAGATGCCTTATAAATATTTTGAATAGATGGCGTCATGTTATTTTTCAAAAGATATGCCTTGGTATTCTCTGTAATTTCCCCTATGCTCTGCCATTTATCAACTGCTAAAAGCGCCTCCGAAACATCTTTTTCTGATGGATTTATATTATATTCGTTAAATTTAGATGAAATATTATATGCCATCTCTGCACTACCTACAGTTTTTTTAATATCCTCTATATCAATATTCATATTAGGTATAAAATCATCACAATACATCGCTAATTGTATTTGAATTTTTTCTACAACCGATACTACTGTATCATTATCAGCATTATTAATATCCATACCTTCTTCATTCATTTTAACAGCAGTTCCAGTATCCATTTTATTAAATATACTTGAAAGATTATCTTTGAGCATTTTAGCGTCATTTTTTAAACTTTCTAATGTTCCATCACTTCCCCAATTATTATTATTCGCTGTTTTTTCCAAAACAGAATTTTTCATAATATCATTTGTTGTAAAAGAAACACTTTCTATTTTATTAGAAGATGATACTACATTTTTATTTTCAGATTTATCCTTTGTGGTAATATTAATTTTATTTTCTGCAAATCCTTCAATTCTCATAAACATACTCCTAGTTTATATATTTTTAATCAAAATAAAACCCATGTATAATATTTCTATACATAGGTCTATTTCGGCTGATACGCTCATAATATTAACTTTTTAATTTAAATTTAAAAATTGCTGTTCCATAAGCAGATAATGGAAATTCTATAAAATATGGCTGTGAATCACAATTTTGTTTTTCTGCAAAATACGTTTTCTGTTTTTCCAACTTATTATTTAGTAGCAATATATATTTTCCTTCACAAGGAACACCAACTCTATAATCTTTTCTATCCATTGGTGTAAAATTACATACATACACGAGGCAGTCTTTTCCACTCTCTGAATAACGAATGAAACTATAAATACTTCTATCTGCATCATCTGCATTAATCCATTGAAAACCATTCTTATATTGATCCAATTCATAATTTGCTGGATATTTTTTATAAATTTCTAATAATTCTCTAATATATTCTTGTAAATTCGAATGATTATTTTCTTGTAATAAATGCCAATCCAAAGATTTTTTTTCGCTCCACTCTTCCCATTGTCCAAAATCCTGTCCCATAAATAAAAGTTTTTTTCCTGGATGCCCCATCATAAAAGTATAACCCACTTTTAAATTCATAAATTTATCTTCATATATTCCCGGCATTTTTTTAAGCATAGAACATTTTAAATGAACAACTTCATCATGAGATAATACAAGTATATAATTTTCACTATAAGCATACGTCATACCAAACGTCAATTTATTATGATTATTTTTTCTAAAATAGGGATCTAATTTCATATAATCTAAGAAATCATGCATCCATCCCATATTCCATTTAAATGAAAAACCTAATCCATTTTTATTAGATGATAATGTAACGCCTGGCCAAGTAGTTGATTCTTCTGCAATTGTCATAACCCCTGGATTTCTTTGATTCATAATACTATTTAAATGTCGAAAAAACTCAACTGCTTCTAAATTCCCATTTCCACCATATTTATTAGGAACCCATTCGCCTTCTTTTCTTCCATAATTCAGATATAACATCGATGCAACTGCATCCACTCTTAAACCATCAATATGATATTTTTCTACCCAAAACAATGCATTTGCAATTAGAAAATTAGAAATTTCATTTTTACTATAATCAAAAACCTTTGTTCCCCATTCTGGATGTTCTCCTATCCTAGTGTCTGCATATTCATACAAGGTTGACCCATCAAATTCTGAAAGGCCATGGGTGTCTTTTGGAAAATGTGCTGGTACCCAATCTAGAATTACTCCAATTCCTTTTTTATGCATATAATTCATAAAATACATAAAATCTTCTGGTGTTCCATATCTTGACGTTGGCGCATAATACCCCGTTACTTGATATCCCCAAGAACCATCATATGGATATTCTAAAATACCCATTAATTCTATATGCGTATATCCCATCATTTCCACATAATCTGACAAATCTTCTGCAAGTTCCCTATATGATAAAAAACCATCTTTGGTTCCATCATCTTTTTTCTTCCATGATCCCAAATGTACTTCATAAATTGATATTGGTTCTTTCCAATATTCTTTTGTCTTAATTGAATTCATCCACTTGTTATCTGTCCATTTAAATTGATCCAAA
>JBFHFI010000147.1:0-5994 GCA_041583675.1 Butyrivibrio sp.
CAGGAGCTCTTTCAAGTTCTATTTCGGGAATGTTGGTTAGAATTTGTGCATATGCAATGCTGGCGGTGTCCTTGAATCTTGTAGTTGGATTATTAGGAGAACTTAGTCTTGGACATGCAGGATTTATGTATGTGGGTGCTTTTACAGGAACGATGTTTACAAAAATGACAGAAGAAATGATTTCTAATGATTTAATACGTTTTATCATTGGGCTATTAATTGGTGGAATTTTTGCAGCATTGTTTGGGTTGTTAATAGGTTCAGCAGTTCTTAGATTACATGGAGATTATTTGGCGATTGTTACATTAGCTTTTGGAGAAATTATAAAGGGTGTTCTTGGTTCTATGTATATAGCACATGATGCGAATGGATTTCATTTTGCAATTACAAGTGCTGGTTTAAGTGATCAAGGAGTTATTAGTGATGATGTTTTAGTAAAGGGTCCACAGGGAATAACACAAATCGATAGATTATCTACTTTTTTGATAGGTGTAATATTATTAATTATAGCAGTTGTAGTAATTAGGAACTTAGAAGATTCTAGGTCGGGACGTGCCATAAAGTCAGTAAGAGATAATAAGATTGCGGCGGAGACAGTTGGAATTAATATTTCTAAATATCGTTTGTTGGCATTTTCTGTTTCATCAGCAATTGCAGGTGTAGCTGGTGTTTTATATGCTCATGATTTTTCATCATTAACTAGTAAAAAATATGATTTCAACTTATCTATATTAATTCTTGTTATGGTTGTTTTAGGAGGTATGGGTAATATTACAGGGTCAATTATTGCGGCGATAGTACTTGTTATCTTACCGGAGAAATTGAGATTTATGCAGGATTATAGAATGATTATTTATGCTTTGGTATTAATTATTATGATGATATTTACTTGGAATCCAAAAATGAAAGACTACCGTAATATGTGGTCTGACCATATAAAAAAGTTTTTCTACAAACTTAAAAAGAAAAAGGAGGTAGAATAATGGCTTTGTTAGAAGTTGCACATTTAGGAATTTCATTTGGAGGACTGCGTGCTGTAGATGAATTTCAAGTTGAAATTGAAAAAGGTCAGTTATATGGTTTAATTGGACCTAATGGAGCGGGAAAAACCACGTTTTTTAATTTATTAACAGGTGTTTACAAACCTGATAACGGATATGTAAAATTAGATGGAAAAGACATTACAGGACATTCGGTTGTAGATATTAATAAATCTGGAATAGCAAGAACATTTCAGAATATTAGGTTGTTCGGTAAAATGAGTGTGCTTGATAATGTTAAAATAGGATTGCATAATATATATAAATATCCAACAATTGCAGGTGTTTTAAAATTACCAATTTATTTTAAAAGAGAAAAAGAAATGAATGAAAAAGCAATGC
The DNA here is from genome assembly GCA_041583675.1 of Butyrivibrio sp. Classification (GTDB taxonomy): domain Bacteria; phylum Bacillota; class Clostridia; order Lachnospirales; family Lachnospiraceae; genus Eshraghiella. The sequence goes on from JBFHFI010000147.1 coordinate 1,383, forward strand.
AATTATTAAGTGTTTTTGATTTAGATAAAGAAGCAGATACATTAGCATCTAATCTTCCATATGGAAAACAAAGAAAATTAGAAATTGCAAGAGCTATGGCAACGAACCCTAAACTATTACTTTTGGATGAACCGGCAGCTGGAATGAACCCAAATGAAACAATGGAATTAGTGAAAACAATTGCTTTTGTTAGGGATCATTTTGATATGACTATTTTATTAATAGAACATGATATGAAATTGGTATCTAGTATTTGTGAAGAATTAACAGTTTTAAATTTTGGTAGAGTACTTGTGCAAGGAAAAACAGATGAAGTTTTACAAGATCCAGAAGTAATCAAAGCGTATCTTGGGGAATAGGAGGAAATATAATGTCATTACTTGAAGTGAATAATCTTGAAGTCTATTATGGAGTTATTCAGGCTTTAAAGGGTGTTTCTTTTAAAGTGGAAAAAGGAGAAATTATTGCATTAATTGGTGCAAATGGTGCAGGTAAAACTACAATATTACATACGATTTCAGGTCTTATTAAGTCTACATCAGGAAGTATTCAATATAAAGATGAAAATATAACAAAAATACCATCACATAAAATCGTAGAAGCGGGACTGTCTCAAGTACCAGAAGGCAGACGTGTGTTTTCTCAACTATCTGTTTTGGAAAATTTGAAGATGGGTGCATATGTACGCAATGATAAATCAAAAATTGAAAATGATTTAGTGAATATATATAAAAGGTTTCCTAGATTGGAAGAACGTAAAAATCAACCAGCAGGAACTCTTTCGGGTGGGGAACAGCAGATGTTAGCAATGGGAAGAGCCCTGATGGCAGATCCTGAAATTATTTTGATGGATGAACCATCTATGGGGTTGTCTCCTATTTATGTTTCTGAAATTTTTGATATTATTAAATCAATCAATGATATGGGAAAAACAGTTCTTTTAGTAGAACAAAATGCAAATAAGGCATTATCTATAGCAAATAGAGCGTATGTATTAGAAACAGGTAATATAGTGCTTGAAGGAGACGCAAAAGCATTAATGAACGATGAAAAAGTTAAAAAAGCATATCTCGGTGAATAGAAGCGATGCCTTAGGGCATTGCTTTTTTTATTGTATGTATTTTGTGTGTAATTTATTGTAATAATTTCTTATAGTTGATATGATTACATTATTATAAAAACAAGGTGGTAGAATATGCATTCTTTGAAAATTAAGTTAACATTAATTATGGCATCGATGATTACTGCTGTAATAGTGATTGTTTGTGTGTTAAACCTTACATTATTTGAGAATTATTATGAAAAAAATAGATTAAATGAATTGGAGAATTCATATTTAGAGATTTCTGAAAAAATAGGAGAGTTGAGTAATGATCCAGAAGATGAAGAAAATATAGAAATAAATGAAGAGATTATTAGCTTGATGAAAGATTTGGAGTCATTACATAATATAGAAACTTTTGTAATTGATGGGAACTTCACTACCGTGTATACCTCTCAATCGAGTAAATTTAATGATTATATAAAAAGACTTCGTAATATTCTTTTTGATTCAGATATTCAAGAAATTGGAGATTTTCATACATTAAAGGAAACAGATGATACTACTGGTATAACATATTTGGAGATTTATGGCTTTACAGATAATAATTACACTATATTTATGCAAATTACAGTGGACAGTATGCAGGAAAATATCAGCATATTTAATAGATTCGTTCAAATTGCAGGGGGAATTATTTTAGTAATAACCATATTAATTGCTTATTTCGTGGCAAAAAAATTTACGAAGCCTATGAAAGAACTAGCGTCTATAGCAGAGCAAATGTCAGAGTTGAATTTTCAAGTTAAATACCGAAGAAAAGATAAATCTGAACTTTCCTTATTAGGAAAAAGTATGAATATAATGTCGGAAAATTTACAGTTGAAAATATCAGAATTGAAAATTGCAAATCTTGAATTACTTCGTGATATTGAGATTAAAACTAAAAATGAACAAATGAGAAGTGAATTTTTATCAAATGTATCTCATGAGTTAAAAACACCCATAGCACTTATTCAAGGATATTCAGAAGGTTTAAAAGAAGGAATTAATGATGATCCTGAAAACATGGAGTTCTATTGTGATGTAATTATTGATGAAGCTATTAAAATGAATGAAATGGTGAAAAAATTATTAACATTAAATCAAATTGAATTTGGAGAAGATCAATTAGATGCACAGCGTTTTAATTTAACGGAAATGATTTCATCGGTACTAAGGTCTAATACAATAAGGCTTGAACAAAAAGAAATACATCTAGAGTGTAATCTATTAGAGGATGTATATGTTTTGTTTGATCAAATTCAAATGGAGGAAGTAATTACAAATTATTTGTCTAATGCAATTAATCACTGTGATTACGAAAAACAGATTCGAGTTACAATGAAAAAAAATAATGGGAAAATTATGGTTTCAATATATAATACAGGTGAAAATATTCCTCAGGAAGATATTGATAGAATTTGGGAGAAGTTTTATAAAGTTGATAAAGCTAGAACCAGACAATATGGGGGAAATGGAATTGGATTATCTATTGTTAAAGCAATTATGGATAATTATAATGGAAGTTATGGAGTTGAAAACATTGAACAGGGTGTTTCCTTCTGGTTTGAAATTGATATTGATTAAATATAGTTGTTCTTTATAAAATTTAGTGGTAATATTATCTATATATCAAGAGATGGGGGAAGTGAATTGAAGCGCAAATTTTTTATTAGTGGAATTGCTATACTATTATTGTTGACAGGGTGTAGTGAATCGGTTGACTTATCAGCACAAAATAACGATTTAGTGGCAGAATATGCAGCTGGAATTATGATCAATCATTCTTATAGTTATAAGAATCGTTATATAGAAGAAGAAACAATGGAAGAAGAGACAACAGAGGAAAATGCTTTGATTGATCCTTTGGAAACTACAGCAGAAGAAGAGGAAGAGAGCGTTTCCAATATTTTTGAATGTTCGAATGCTCTGGGGATGGATTTTATTCAAATTACATATATGAATTATAATTTTAAAAATGAATATCCGGATAGTGAAGATGCGCTTTTTACTTTTTCGGCGGAGCCAGGATATCAATTTTTAATTGTTGATTTTTTATTAAAGAATACAACTCAAGATTCAATTACTGTTAATACATTGTTGTTATCACCGGTATTTCGTTTAACAGTTAATAATTATGATAAGTATAATAACTACGGGACGCTATTGTTGAATGATTTATCCAATTTAGATGATTTTGAAATAGCAGGAGATGCAGAGGTACAAGTTGAATTGGTATTTATGATAGAAGAAGAAAAAGTTGCTGAGATAACATCTATGCAAATATCATTGATCCAAGAATCAACACCATATCCAATGATTACAATTTTACAATAATATTGAAAAAACCGTTCAACTTAGAACGGCTTTTTTATTTGAATAATATATTTTAGAAAATAAATAAGGATATATTTATCTTCTAAAATACATTTTTAGATATATATAAAAAATGATGAAATATCATTGACTTTTGATTATAATAATGGTAAGATTCTTTTTGCCGACAAATGGCAAACAATTTAGATAATTTAGATAATTAATAGATATTTTCAAAATATATTAAATAAATTAAAAAATATGTTGACATTTATTAGCAAGTGATATATACTTAACAAGCTGTCGAAGGGAAAGACAACAAGGATGACCTTGAAAAAGCAACCTGGATACAGAAAAATGTGAATTGTCAGATAATTTAATGGATTTTAAAAAGATTAAAAAAGACTTGACAAAGAACATGAGATGAGATATAATTAAGAAGTTGTCGCTTGAAAAAAACGACGAAGAAACAACAAAATGAACCTTGATAATTGAACAGTGAAACAACCCTGAAAATTCAAAAGATTTTCAATCAATAAAGAACAACCAGTACATTAAATTGTACAACAAAGTTTAACGGATGAACTTAGTAAAGAATATAGCTAGCTCATCTGGGCAGACAAACACTATTATATGAGAGTTTGATCCTGGCTCAGGATGAACGCTGGCGGCGTGCTTAACACATGCAAGTCGAACGAAGCGCTTTGAAAGATTTCCTCGGAATGAAATTAAAGTTGCTTAGTGGCGGACGGGTGAGTAACGCGTGGGTAACCTGCCTTGTACAGGGGGATAACAGTTAGAAATGACTGCTAATACCGCATAAAATAGCAGTTCCGCATGGAACAACTATCAAAGATTTTATCGGTACAAGATGGACCCGCGTCTGATTAGCTAGTTGGTGAGGTAATGGCTCACCAAGGCGACGATCAGTAGCCGGCCTGAGAGGGCGAACGGCCACATTGGGACTGAGACACGGCCCAAACTCCTACGGGAGGCAGCAGTGGGGAATATTGGACAATGGGCGAAAGCCTGATCCAGCGACGCCGCGTGAGTGATGAAGTATTTCGGTATGTAAAGCTCTATCAGCAGGGAAGAAAATGACGGTACCTGACTAAGAAGCCCCGGCTAACTACGTGCCAGCAGCCGCGGTAATACAGAGGGTGCAAGCGTTAATCGGAATTACTGGGCGTAAAGCGCGCGTAGGCGGCTTGA
>JBFHFI010000148.1:0-5925 GCA_041583675.1 Butyrivibrio sp.
GTCAAGTCACTCTACAAAAAATCCACCATTTATTTCTATAACAAAAATAAATGATAACTATTTGCTTATATATTATTCATTTTAATATCTTCCTTTCTTTTCCCCCAAAAAAAGAACCTTTGCAAATGCAAAGGTTCTCTTTATAAATCACGCTATTTAATTAAAGATTTGCCTCAAAAAATTCTTTGATTTTCGTATAAGCCACATCTTCATCACTACCATTGAAAATAATAGTTACTTCTTCTCCCTGTTTTACACCCAAGCTCATCATCGCAAGTACTTTTCTTAAATTAACTTCTGAGCTTCCATGTTTAAGTGTAATCTCACTTTCATACTTTGCAACTTCTTTCGCAAGTATTCCTGCTGGCCTTGCATGTATACCCTGTTTATCAGTAATGACGTAATTAAATTTTTTCATAATATTTTATATCCTTTTCATACTTCTTTTTTTAAGAGAAACAAGCATAATTGCTCCAACTACTGTACCTACTGCTATACAAAGTAGGAATAAGAAAACGTTGTTTGTTGCTCCAAGTACACCTACGATTGGTCCGCCATGAGGAACAACATCTGTAATTTTAAGTAATGATGCTAAAGCTCCTGATACTGCTGATCCAACTATAATAGATGGTAAAACTCTTTTTGGATCGGCACTCGCAAATGGAATCGCACCTTCTGTAATACCGATCATTCCCATTAAGAATGCTGATAATCCTGATCCTTGTTCATCTTCTGTAAATAATTTCTTACCAATAAAAGTAGCAAGTCCCATTGCTAATGGTGGTACTGGAATTGCTGCTGCAACAATACCCATGATTTCTGGATTTCCAGCTGTAATAGATGCAACACCAAATAAGAATGCAACTTTATTAACTGGTCCACCCATATCAAATGCAATCATTGCACCAAGTACTAAACCAAGAGGAATAGCTGTTGCTGGGTTTGCTGAAAGTGCTGTAAGCATTGAATTCAAGCCTTCCATAAGAAGTGAAATTGGTTTACCTAAAATTAAAATGAAAGCGGCTGAAATAACACCTACTCCTAAAATAGGAATAACAAAAATTGGCATAATTGGTTTAATAGCTTTTGGAATTTTCCATGTATTAATCCATTTTACTAAATAACCTGCTGCATAACCAACTACGATACAACCAAGGAATCCTGTTCCTGCGCTGGTACCAAGAATGTCTGCATTTACTACTACCATCGCACTGATCATCGCTGGAGCAAGTCCCGCTCTACCTACGATTGAGTAAGCAATAAAACCTGCTAAAATTGGATACATCAACGTAAATGCTTGTACACCAATTGATAATACTGTGTTCCAAAATACTCCTTCAACTACCATTCCTGAATCTGTAGCTGTTCCACCAGCTGCTATTGCTAACGCAATAAACAAACCACCTACAACTACGAAAGGAATCATATGAGAAGCACCATTCATTAATTCTTTTATAAAATGGCTTCCGTTATCTTTTGCAGCTACTACTTTTTCTCCACCTTGTATTACTGCTCTAGATGATGCTGAACTAATTGTTCCTTCTGGATCTTTAATCGCTTCTTTAATAGCAATATTAAGTACCTTTTTACCATTAAATCTGTCTGATTCATCAATAGAAACATCTGCAGCAACAATTACAATATCTGCATTTTTAATATCTTCTTCTGAAAGATAATGCTCAGTTCCCTGTGAACCCTGCGTCTCAATTTTAACTTCGTGTCCTAGTTCTTTTGCAGCTTTTTCAAGTTTCTCTGCGGCCATATAAGTATGTGCAATACCTGTAGGACACTTTGTAACTCCAATAATTCTCATGCCTTTTCCTCCAATTTTTTAATAATATAATTGTATAAATCATCAGAATCTATTGAATTAGTTAATTTTTCAACAAATTCATCATGAACTAGTAAACGGGCGAATTGTGATATTACCTGTAAATGGGTATTATCTTCGTCCTCAAGTGGCATAATAAGTGCAATTGCTAAATTAACTGGTTCATCATCAATTGCCTCCCACTCTATTGCCTTTGTAAATTTAAATATTGCAACCATAGGCTCTTGTAAGTTTTTTATCTTTGCATGTGGAATTGCCACACCACTTCCAAAGCCTGTGGAATCTGCCGACTCTCTTGCCATAAATGTCTGAATTAATTCATTAGGATCAAATCCTTTTTTCTTTGCACATATCTCACTTATTGTTTTTAGTGCATCTTCTTTGGTTTCTTTTGGAACTTCAACATCCAAAAAAATATATTCTGGTTTTAACATATCTTTCATCATAACGGTTAATCCTACCTTTCATTTACTAATATATCAATTAATTTTTTCTTAAACTCAATATCACTTAATTCATCCATTCCTGCTATTTTTTCTTCTACACCCGCTGATGCAAGCCCTCTATAAAAAGAAGAAAATATGGATGCGTTCTCATAAACCATGCATTTAGAAAACGCAAATAAGAATATATATTTCACCGAACCATCCGCCCATTCAATTGTATCATCCGCTCTTGCTATAATTAATTTTGACTCATTCACAAAACCCGGATCTCCATGAGGTAATGCTATAATATTCATATTTGTTGATGAAATTTTTTCTCTGTTTTTAACACTTTCTTTGTACTCTGGTAAAACATTTTTTGTCTTAATTAAAATATCTGACATATAATCTATCACTTGATTTTGGTTCATATTATTTTTGATATGAATAATATCCGATTCGAATATTTTCATAGATAACATGCTTCCCACACTTTTATGTCTTACAAAAGAAGAAATTCTATCCAAATCATCTTCTTCTAATGAAACAGAAATATAGATAATCTTCAAATCTGAAGAAGGTAATTTCCCAGTTGATAAAATCAAATCATATGCTCCATCATTACTTTTTAAATATTCTTGTACTGAATAGCTTTGTTCTATCTGTATCTCAGGAAACTTTCTCTCAACTTTTGTACTAATAAGCTTTGCTGCAACCATACCATAGTGACAAACCAAAAGTGTTTTTATTCGCCTTGTTTCAGTTTTTAAATGTTCTAGTGCTATTTGAAAATGCATTAATAGATAATTTATTTCAGAATTACTTACTTTAAATTTTGCATTTTTACTAATAATGTCTCCAGCTAGCATTGCCATTTCAAATGCCAAAGGATATTGCTTTCTAATATCAAGACCATTCCAATCTGTATCTAGTTCATTTTGTTTTCCTTTTAGCAACATCATATAAATATGTGTACCAATCGCTTTTACAAAGTCCTTATCTCTAGAAACGTCAATCGCATACTTCTCGTAGATCTCACTCATAATTTGATCTGTATAATGCCTCATATCATCTTGTAATTCATCCGAATCTGTTTCTTTTTTACTATTAAATACAATAATCCAAAAACAGAAAAATTTAATCTCTTTTTCAGTACATTGCAGATGATATTTTGTATTCAGTCTTTCAATAATATCAAAATATTGGTCAACATTTTTTATATATCTTATTTCGTCGTACTTGCTTTCTTCTATATATTCAGGTGAGTCCTTTGCATTGTTCCACACCATAAATAACGTAAGTAAAAAAAGTTTTCTTGAAGATACATCATTAAATACAAAACAATCCATCTCTAATAAATCTGAAATCACCATAGTTGCTTTATCAACATATTTAGGATGAATATAACTTAATATAGGAAAATGTAATTCGTCAAAAGCTTCTATTTCTTTCTTGAAATCAATACCGTAAATATATGGATATATTAATTTTACAAAAACATGTCTTCTATGAATCTGTGAGTCATTATATTTAATTCCATAATGTCTAACTGAAACGATATCTTCTTTGTGATCTTTTAAAAATATCGGCATTTGCTTTTCCAGATTCGATTTGCTCAAATAAAAGCAATCCGCCATATCCTGTAATACAACAAAGTCATCTGCAAGTACTAAGTAGAGCATTATTTTATATTCTAATGGAAATTCCAAGTATCTATCAATTTCCCTTAAAAACTCATTGTATCTTTCTCTACCTACAACCTCTATTTCTCCATTTTTATGAATATTTACTTGAATATTATATTCCTGAAATAAATCTCCCAAGTTCTGAATCTCATTACGAAAAGTCTGAGGTGTTATATTTAACTTATCGCATAATTGCTTTAGACTACAATTCCGGTAATTATACAGATAATAAAGAATTTTACTTCTTCGTTTAGATAAATTCACTTCTACCACCTTCCTGATATTATAATACTAAATCCAATGCCATTTTAAAACGCATTGTTTTTTTCCATCTGAATGATTTTAGGAAAAAATATTGTGTTAATGTCATTTTATATACTATTATTACAGGCCCTATAAAGATTTCATATCTATTCTTTAAATCAAAAGATTAATTATCTATTTCTCGTAAAAAATTTATGAAAAATTATGTTTATCTGTCTTAATAAAATCTGATTTTGTTCACTACTTATAAATGAATTTGTGCTTAAAATTGTTAATTGGGAAAATGTCTCCTTGAACGGAGTTGATCTATATAATCTAATCTCTTATATCATATAATGTTTATAGACTTCTTTTATATTATACCATCCCACCCATACTTTAGACAATCCTTAAACTGAATTTTTCCCAATCCTTTTGCTTTAGATATAATTCTATTTTGCGATAACCTTTTTCGTCTTTATAATTCCCGCCAAAAAAAACAAAAAAATAGAACTTTATACTCTAAGCTCTACTTTTTTGTTTTTATTCTATTATAATAATACAACTTATTTTGCTTTCACTTATTTCAAACAAAGATTTTCTAGCATTTCCACCGTAAGAGATCCCGTTCCTTCTAATATTAAATCTGCTTGTTGCATCTGATCCAAACTTCCAACTCCAACAGCTTTCATTCCCGATCTATGAATTGCTTCAATTCCAACCCTAGCGTCCTCCACCCCTATACAATTCTTGGGATCCTGACCCAACTTATTTATGCAATCAATAAATATATCAGGTGCCGGCTTAGAATTTTCCACCTTGGCTGCATCTGCCACATAATCAAAATATTCTTCCACACAGAGTTGCTTAATAATAAATCCTGCATTTTTACTTACAGAAGCAAGTCCTATTAATATATTTCGTTTTTTTAACTCTTTTAATAACGTTCCTATTCCAGCCATAAGATCATTTGGTGTAATCTTCTTAATTAATTCTTTGTAAATTTCATTCTTTTCAAAAGCAAGTTTTTCTTTTTCTTCTATATTATAGAAATCTCTTCCTTTCCCATTATCCAAAACCAAATTCAAAGATTCCATTCTAGAGACTCCTTTTAGTTTTTCATTATATGTTAAATCAAAAGGAATTCCCATTCTATCTGCAATTTGTTTCCATGCCTGATAATGATAGACTGCCGAATCAGTAATAACACCATCCAAATCAAATATAACTGCCTTTAACATATTCATCCTCCTTATAACTTACAACACATACTTGTTTTTTTTCAGTTTGATATTCTTTTTTTCCATTTATAAAACTGATGCTTTTTTCACCCGTTATATTCTTTACTTTTAATTCTTTCTGATTAATCGTAATTTCAATATTTTGTTTTTCCCACATAATTTCAAAAACAAGTTCCTGCCATGTAATAGGTAATAATGGATTAATTCGTAATTTTCCACCTATTATACGAACTCCGCCAAATCCAAATATAACACATTGCCAGATTCCTCCTAATGCTGCCGCATGAACTCCCTCATTCGACGAATTCATTGCTTGTCCAAAATCAATTGCACATGCTTTTTCAAACAGCTGAAAGGCCATTGCTCTATCTCCCATATCACATGCTAAAATACAGTGAGATGATAAAGATAAGGATGAATCATGAAGTGTCTTTGATTCGTAATACTTCCAATTTGCCATTTTAATATCATTTCCGAACATTTCTTCAAGTAATAAAAAA
>JBFHFI010000149.1:0-5869 GCA_041583675.1 Butyrivibrio sp.
GGTGGAGTCACAGATTTGGCCATACTGATATCATCAAATCCAATCACACTTATATCATTGGGAATTTTATATCCACGTTTTAAAAGCGCTTTCTGCACTGATAATGCAATATGATCAAATGTTGTGAAGATACCTGTAGGGAAATCTCCAAGACTCTGATCCAAAAGTTTATCTGTAGCTGCTTTATAAGCCTCAAAAGAATATCCATCACAAAAGGTCACCAAATTCTCCCTATATGGAATGTGCTTTTGTTTTAGAAAAGTCTTGTAAGCCTTGAATCGCTCTTTATTTGAATTGCTATCTAACTCTGCAATCATAGCAATCTTACGATGCCCCAAGGTATAAAGATAATTCAACGCTTGTATGGTCCCAGCTGTATTGTTTGATATTATAGTCGGGATATCTGTATAGTAGTTTTCAAGTGAAACACATTTATATCCGTTTGATTCCATATCTGCAGCTTCTCTTGGGGGAATTGAACCATCAACAATCAGTACGCCATCAACATTTCTGAATTGGCAGTGCTCTACATAAGAAAATCTTGAGTTTGAATAGTTGTTATTGAAGAAAATAAGTTCATATCCTGCTGCTTCTATTGTCTCTTTGAAAGACTGCAAGATCTCTCCAAAATGAGGATGAGTGAAACCAATTCCAATGCTCTCTTTATAAAAAACACCAATCAACCAAGACTTTTTTTTCACGGTATCTGAGTTCTGAACATTTGGAATGTAGCCACATCGTTTAGCTGATTCAAGTACTTTCGCTTTGGTTATAGCATTTACACCAGCATAATGATTGAATACCTTTGAAACTGTAGCTGTAGAGAACCCTGATTCTCTTGCTACATCATATATATTTGCCATATTGTAATCCTTGTTACTCCAGGTTTAATTGTTTCATTCAAAGGCTATTGCTGCAGCAGTAAATAGCCTTTGGAAAATTACTTATATATTTTTACTCTTTAACAGCACCCATGGTAATACCTGATACTATGTATTTTGCAAAAATACAGTAGAATATAACTACAGGGAATAATGAGATTGCTAGTCCAAGATATATTGCGCCATACTCTGTTTTGTAGTTAGCTCCTTTCAATGTTTGAACCAACATTGGAAGAGTGTATTTTTCAATTTTGGATATCAACATAAATGGAGTGAAGAAGTTATTCCAGGAACCAACAAAACCAAATATAGCCAAAGTGAATATACCAGGAGAAGCAATAGGAATCATGACTCTGTTGAAGATTCCAAATTCAGAACAACCGTCAATTCTTGCAGCACAGATCAAGTCTTTAATTATAACGCCTTCCAAATATTGGAGAGCAAAGAAAACTGTTCCTGCAGAACAAGCAGCTGGGACAATAAGAGGTATGTAAGAGTTCAACAATCCCAGTTTTGCCATATATTGGTAGAAACCAATAATTGATGTCTGAGTTGGAACCAATACCAATAGTATTATCAAACGCTCTAAAGCTTTTCTGCCCTTGAAATTATATACTTTGATTGCATATGCAGTTAGGACTGAAAAATAAACACCTATGAATGTTGATAAAATTGCAACATAGAATGAGTTAGCAACTGACCTCCATATATTAACACCCTGTGCTACCAGTATCTGATAGTTCGCAAATAGGTATTTGCTTGGGAATATGCTCACTCCAGATTGTATCTGCGGAGTGGATCTTGTTGCATTTACAAACAGCAACCAAATAGGAGAGAGGCATAATATTGCAGTAAGAACCAATACAATATATACAATAACTTTGAGTGTATTCGTTTGAGTTTTATAATTTTTCATGATTATTTTATACCTCTCTCTAGACTGCTTTTTTGAACTTTTTCTTTTGGATCTAATATCTTGAAGATAACAATTGATGCTAAAATAGTAAGTATAAATTCAATGACACCAACAGTTGATGCAAGACCAATATGACCTTTACTTGAATTGTATTTTAGATACATGAATATATTTAATGTCATTACAGAACCATTTGGAGCACCACGACCATCAGTCAACATGTAAGGAATATCAAACATTTGGAGACCACCGACTACTGATGTTACCAAAACATATACCATAACAGGCTTCAATAGAGGAATTGTGATTTTTCTGAACATAACAGAGCTTGTTGCTCCATCAATCATAGCACTTTCATAGAAATCTCCAGAGATTCCAGTCATTCCTGCCATTATTATTATGATTGTTTGACCAAACCACATGAACCATTGAATGTAAATTACAATAGCTCTTGTAAACGAACCATTTCTAAAGAAGTTGAACCCTTCATTTAAAATACCAGCTCTTACTAAAATCTGATTTATAGGACCATAGAAGTCAAACAATGAAGCAAATAAAGCTGCAACTGCTGCTGACATCAAAATATTTGGAAGATAGAAAATCGCTCTGTAAACACCAATACCCTTCAAATTGAGTCTTTTACTGGAGAACCATACAGAGAACAGTAGCGCTGCACCCATCTGTGGAATGAAGTTTAGAATCCAAATCTTCAATGTGTTTTTTAAAGCAAACAGAAATGTTGGATCAGTCAGAATGAGGTAATAGTTTCTAAAACCTGTATAAGAATAATCACGGTTCATAAGAACTGTATTTGTAAAGCTCAATCTAAAAGTATTGACTGTTGGCCAAATACCAAAGATTAAGAATGTTATTAAGAACGGTAAGACCATTATCTGTCCTACATAGTCTTTGTTAATACTTGATCTCTTTATCATTTAATTGCACCCCTTTTTGGTAACTTATTTGATTAATACATCTGGAACAGATGATCTTACAGCAGCTTTAAAAGCCTTTATGCATTCTTCAAAAGAAAGAGAGCCCTCAACGTATCCTTCCAAAGGATCTCCCAATGCATTTTGAACATCTCCATCAGTTCCTTGCATCAATTTTAAAGAAATGTAAGGTGCTGCTTTAGCAAATCCAGCATATGCATTTTGGCCAGATAAAAATTCTGAACTTTCAGAGTTATCGAATTTAGACTTTATTTTTTCAACGACAACTTGAGATGAAACAAAATCACCAGCTCCTTGGTTTTGAGCATCTGGAATTGTTGGATCAATGTTTTTCAAATATTCATTTGTATATGTACCCAAAGCCCATTTAGAAAGAGTGTCTTCATTTAGAGTAGAGAACTGTATGAAATCTTTAGCCGTTGCAATATTCTTTGATTCATCTAGGACAGCCAACCATGTTCCACCCCAATAATAAGGCATTGGACCATTTATACATGCCCAGTCTCCGAAAGTGGAATCTCCAACAGTCTTTCCTCCACTGGTTTTGGGTTCGCAGTTTTCCATCAAGATGGAACTGAGCCCCCAAGTAGGTAGTAGGTAGCAGAATATCTGCTTTTCATTTCCTGCAGAATCAGTTAGAGAATCATTCATCCCGTTGTACCAACCTGCACTCCAAGGACTTGCCTGTGCTTCCCAATCATTATCTCTGAATTCTTTAGATGTCTTGATCATTTCATATACTGCATCATCGATATTTAGAGTTCCATCAACAACCCATGGGGTATTTCTGTTTGCATAATACAAGTTCTGGAAATCCATTGATGAAGCTACCATAAATGTTTTCCCATCACTTTTATCATGAACCACCTGTGCTGCTTTTTTAAAGTTATCCATGTTGGAGAGAATTTTTTGCATCTCTACAGGGTCATCTGTTCCAAAATACTTCTTGGCGAGTGATCTTCTGTAGAACAATGCTCCAGGTGTTGCTTGGTATGAAAAAGCCTTTGTCTGTCCTTCGTAGGATCCAATATCTAGAAGATATTGATATGTACCAAGTTCTTCAGCTTTTGGAAGAAGGTCATTTAAATTAAGTAGGTAATCAGATTCTACATAGTTCTTTACAAATGCAGCTTCCAAACAGATGACATCTGGAACATCTCCTGATGATATAGCCGCTTTGATTTTGGTAGGGTATTCTCCAAGTGGAATCAATGTAAAATTTACTTTGACACCTGGATGCTGTTCTTCATAAGCCAGAGCCATGGTTTTGATCTCTCCAGCGAATCCCCATACCTCTAAAGTTCCTCCAACCTCATCGGTATTATTCACGACAGATTCTTCCTTCTGACCTCCGGCAAATACCATTGATAACCCTATAAATGACACAAGAAGTGCCGTTATTAATCTCTTTTTCATGCTGTCCTCTATGTTTTGATTTGTTTTTTATAAAAAAATTATAAAGGAATCATAGCATTAATATTTTACAAGTAAACACACAGATTATCGAAAATATCGAAACATATTTTTATACATTGTATATTCATACAACTTATAAGAAACAAGTAAACTAATTATAATTTCCAAATTTTAATATATTTTTATTAAAAAAGTTGTAGAATTGTTTAATCGATTTAAATATCATAAATTATTGAATAAATATATAAATTTTTGGATATAACGTAATTTCTAGTTTGATTACAAACTATCAACTTAAGATATTTATCCAATTTTTTATGTTTGTTTGGTTAGATTTTTTTTGAAATATTATTTTCTATAGAAAATATTTTCGATAGTTTTTTTAGCTTTTTTTTGGATAATGTAGATAAACAATTTTGGTGAGATTTTTATTATTTCAGGCCTCTAAATATAACAAAACTCAAAATAGAATCTTTAAATAATTATGATGTTTTTAATATAAATGGTCATTTGTTTAGTAGAGTTTTATGTATAAACTCTGTACGATGCAAAACTATGGGATATCTATAATGTATTAAATTTTTACATTTTTTGAAGATATATGATATAATGTAATTGCAAAAATAGAGGCTATTTTGATTTTATTGTAACCTCTACTTAATGCACAGGGAGGCCAAACATGGCTACTGCAGATCAGATTAAAAGTTTAATAAAAGCACACAATGAAAATGACAATGAACAGTTCAAAACTATTGTATTACAAATAGCTGCCAATGAAGCAAGATTGAAACATGGTACATTGGCACGTGAGCTGAAAAAGCTTGCAGAATATAAATCTAGTACCAAAATTATAAACTTCAATAATACACATCTTTCATCTTTATTTACCCCTTTTGTTTCTTCTTATAGTTTAAAAGATTTGATAGTTGCAGATGAAACTCAAGAGCGAATCGATAGAATTTTGAATGAATATAGACATAAAAAATCCCTATATAAATATGGATTTAGCAACAGAAGAAAAATTTTAATAGAAGGAAAACCAGGTACTGGGAAAACACTAACAGCATCTGTTATTGCTAATGAATTGTCTCTTCCTCTTTATACTATACCAGTAGATAAATTAGTAACTAAATTCATGGGTGAAACAAGTGTTAAATTGAGACAAATTTTCGATATAATTGATTCTGAACAGGCTGTATATTTCTTTGACGAATTTGATGCTATAGGATCAGATAGAAGTTTAGATAATGAAGTAGGAGAGATGAGAAGAATTTTGAATTCCTTTCTACAGTTTATTGAACAAGACAATTCAACTAGTATAATTATTGCAGCGACAAACAATCAGAATTTATTAGACAAAGCTTTATTTAGAAGATTTGATGATGTTTTGCATTATTCAATGCCTACTGAAAAAGAAATTATAAGGTTGTATAATTATAAATTATCTTTATATCAAGAGAATTTTATTATCACTAAAAATCTTATTTCTGCGACAAAAGGATTGAGTCATGCAGAAATTATAAAAGTTTGTGATGATGCCATTAAATCATCAATTTTAAGTAATACCGAAATTACAGAACAAAAAGTCAAAAAAATAGTTAAAGAGAGAATAAATATATATAATAAAAGAGAGGCTTAAGTTTTTCAGAAAATTAATTAGGTTCTAACCTACATATAGGTCAGAAGACCCAATTTTTGTTATA
>JBFHFI010000150.1:0-5834 GCA_041583675.1 Butyrivibrio sp.
GTATTTTTTGTTTTTATAATCTTTTAAAATATAATTTTCGCAAACTCCTAAGCTAGGTACCAATCCTGTTTTTAATCGGTCTTCTGGAATAAAAGATACACCCAAATCATTTCGTTTTCTTGCATTTTTATTTTTTAAATCTATTTCTTCTATATACACTGCACCTTTTTCAATTTTTCTAAGTCCTGCTATTGCTTCCGCTAATTCTTTCTGTCCATTTCCAGCAACACCAGCAATACCAAGAATCTCTCCCTCTTGTATTTCAAGATTCACATGTTCAAGGGCAAACAAACCTTTGTCATTTTTAACAGCTACATCTTTTAAATTAAGAACAACTCGTTGATTTGTATTTCTTTTTTCTCTTGTTAATTCTTTTATAGCCCTGTCTCCAATAACGCCTTTGGTTAATCTTTGAACTGTAGCATCTTCTGCAACCATGGTATCTTCTAGAACCCCACCTTTTAAAACAGTAATACGATCTGCATGATTCATTACTTCATTCAGTTTATGGGAAATTACAATAATACATTTACCACTTTGTGCCATTTTTCTCAATGTTTTAAACATTTCTTCTGACTCTTGTGGTGTTAATACTGCCGATGGTTCATCTAATATCAAAATATCCATGCCTCGATATAATAATTTTACAATCTCGACTCTTTGTTGTTCTCCCACTGATAATTGCCATATTTTAGCTTTTGGATCCAAATCCAATCCAAATCTACTAGAACATTCCAAGACTTCTTGATTCATTTTTTTCTGACTTAGTATGAATTTACAAGAATCTGAATAGGATATAATATTTTCAGCTACAGTTAATGTTGAAATTAATTGAAAATGCTGATGTACCATTCCTATCCCAATATCTACTGCATGCTTTGGTGCTTTTATTTTTACCATTTTTCCATGATAAAATATTTCTCCTTGATCTGGACTATACGCTCCGCTAAGTACACTCATTAGTGTGGATTTTCCTGCACCATTTTCTCCTAATAATGCATGAATCTCTCCCTTGTATAATTTAAGATTAACGTGATCAAGAGCTTTTACATTTCCAAAACTCTTGGTAATATTCTTCATTTCTAATAATGGCTGCAACATTTTCACCTCTTTTTTACAAATATATATTTGTCTAGAATATTTAAGCTTCTAAAGTTATAAAATCAAATTTGGAAATATCAAATAATCCCATATCTGTTAATTTTATTTCAGGAATTACTGCTAAAGACATAAAACATAATGTCATAACCGGTTCAACATCTATTGATACTTTCAAAGAATCATATGCCGTCTGATGAAATTCCGTCAATTGTTTATCCACCCACTCACCTGATTGATTACTCATAATTCCACCAATTGGCATTGGTATTGAAGCAATTACTTTTTTATCTTTTACTTGAATCATTCCACCTTCTTGTTCTATCAATGACTGAACTGCAATAGCCATATCCTCATCATTTACACCTACAACAATAATATTATGAGAATCATGTGCAATTGATAAAGCCAATGCACCTTGCTTAATTCCATATCCTTTTAATAATGCTGTTGCAACATTTCCTGTATTTTGATGACGTTCTACTACTGCCACCTTCACAATATCTTCATTCTTGTTATATATAAAATCCTTTTGTTCATCTCTTTGAATTGTAGCAACTTCTTTTTTTGTTACAACCCCACCTTCAAGTACTGTAATCAAATTAACTTTATCACTTTTAATATTCATCTTAAGTTTTTCTTGTGAGAAATCCTTTACATGAAAACTTCCCTTTACCAATTTGCTATCTATCCTTTTTGTCTCTGGTAAATATATGCCATTTTCTGCGACTTTCTCTCCTTGAATAAAAACAGTGTTCACTTTAAAATCTTTTAAATCTTCAACAATAACAACATCCCCTTTTAATCCAGGTGCTATAGCTCCTCTATCTGATAATCTAAAACATTCTGCCGCATTAATAGTTGCCATTTGAACTGCCGTTATTGCATCAATTCCCTGTTCCACACACATTCTTAAATGACATTCCATATGACCTTCTGAAAGAATTGTTTTCGGCTGGCGATCATCTGAACATAAAATACAGCGTCTTGAATTTTCTTTTGTAACCCCTTTTGCCAAAGTTGTTAAATTATGGCAACAAGATCCTTGGCGTAACATAACGTACATTCCTCTAGAAATTCTATCTTGCATCTCTTTCACTGAAGAACATTCATGGTCATTTCTAATTCCCGCTGCTGCATATGCATTTAATTCTTTTCCTGATAATCCAGGACTATGCCCATCAATTAATTTATTATTATTTTTTCCAACTAATATTTTATCCAAAACATTTTCATTTCCAAATACAACTCCTGGAAAATCCATAAATTCTCCTAAGCCTATAATACGGTTATCTAAAATTGGGCTTTTCATTGCTTTCGCATCAATATTAGCTCCTGAATGTTCAAATGGTGTTGCTGGAACACAGGAAGGTAATACATATTTAATATCTAGTTTCGTTTCTTCACTTGCTTCTAACATATAGTTCATTCCATCTAATCCACATACATTTACAATTTCATGAGGATCCGCAATAATTGTGGTTGCTCCGTGAGGAACTAATAAACGACCAATCTCTTCTGGTGTAACATAGGAAGATTCTATATGAATATGAGAATCTATAAATCCAGGCATTGCATAATTCCCTTTTGCATCCACCATTTGATTTCCTTCATAAGATCCTATTCCCGCAATGATACCATCTACTATGGCAATATCACCTTCTTCAACTTCATGAGAATATACATTTACAATTTTTGAATTTTTAATAACTAAATCAGCTTTTTCTCTTCCAGATGCTACTTCTATTAGTTTCTTAAGTTCTTTGTTTGTCATAATAATTCCTCCTATGCCATTACTTCTATTACTGGGTCAAAGGTATCAAGTGCTATGCAATCTACTGGCCCTACATCTGTAATTGCATAATCAGGTATTGCTGTGATTGGTAAAAAGAACATATACATTAATGGATCTGGTAAGTCGCATCCTAATTCTCTTGCAACCAAAGTCATTTGCTTTTCCCTGCTTGCCAAGATTTCCGGTTCTAAATCACACACAATTCCACCTACTGGAAGTGATAAAAAGTCAAGAACTTTTCCATCTGCAACTATAACTTGTCCACCTTTATTATCTACCAAATAATTTACAGCTAATGCCATATCTTCACTATTGGTTCCCATAACAACAATATTATTATCATCCGGTGCTGCTGATGATGCCATTGCTCCTTTTTTTAATTTCCATCCTGAACAAAAAGCCAATGACTTGTTTCCATTCTTTCCAAAACGTTCTACAACTGAAACCATACATACATCCTGCTCAATGTCTGGTTGTATAATAGAATCTTTTACTTGTAAGATTACGTCTCTTCTTTTTCTAACAAAAGGTCCTTTTACGTCCATGGACAATACTTTTGCTTTTCCTGTTTTTCTTGATGTCTTGTATTCAAAATCTTCTCTTTGTACTTTTGAGCATTTTAATGGAGCTGTTAATACATTGCTTCTAACTGGAGCTTGATAGTCTGTTATAATTTTTTTATTCTCTGCAACTAAATTTCCATTGGTCATAACTTTCATCACATGAAATTCTTTTGGATCATCAACAAATAAAATATCTGCTGTTTTACCCGGTGTTATAGATCCAATTAAATTATCAATTCTATATGCTTCTGCACTATTAATTGTTGCCATTTGAATTGCAGTAATAGGTTCTACTCCTGCTGCAATTGCAAGTCTAACCACTTGATCCAAATGTCCTTTTTCAATAATATCTGTTGCGGTTACATCATCTGTACAAAAACTCACTCTTCTAGCCAATGCAGGATTAACTTGTGTAACTGCCTTTATATTTTCTTCTAAAAAATGTGTAACGGAAGATTCTCGAATCAACATATGCATTCCATTTCTCATTTTTTCTACAACTTCTTTATGATCATAGCTCTCATGATCCAATCTAATCCCACCACACAAATAACCATTTAATTCATTTCCTTGTGCCATTGGTGCACATCCAAAAATTGGGAGTCTATTTTTCTGAGCAATTGCAATTGCTTCTAGTGTATCTTGATTCTCTTCACATACAAATTCTCTTACTGTTTCCCATACACCATAACATTCTGGCCATTGTTGAACTTCTTTATGTACCTCTCCACGAAAATTAAATGAAACTGTTGATTCTGGGAAAGTATATGGTGTTTTATAAGGTGCTCCCCAGAATACTTTCAAAGGGCTTTGTTTTACTTCTGCAAAAACTTCTTGTAATCCTTTTAATCCGGAAACTGAAATATATTCATCTAATCCAGATATCATACTTGTTGTTCCACATGGTACAACTGCTTTTGAATAGCTTGTAATACTCATTTTGCTACATTCACTATGAATATGTCCATCTATCATTCCTGGTACCAAATAGAATCCTTTTGCATCTAATAATTCTGTTTCATTTCCTATATAATCATCTACATTACCAATTGCCACAATTTTGTCTTTGTAGATTGCAATATCTGCTGGATATATTTCACTAGACATAACATTTACCAACTGTCCATTTTGAATAACTTTTGTAGCTGGAATTAATGCTCTTCCTGCTCTAATTAATTGTTTTAATTCATTTACTGCACTTTCCATTGATTCCTCCACTAATAATTTATTAACACCTCTTGGTTTTACGTTGGATTATAGGGATTACAAAAAAAATTAGCAAGTTCTTTCTAAAAAGAACTCGCTAATTATAATCTTAAATTATATATAAAATTTCAACATAACATTCTTATTTTTTATAAAATCCATTGTATGATTCTTTTAGATTCATTATATTAATTAATCTACCTTAATTGCTATATTATATTAACAATTTTTATTTTTCCAAAATTCCGGAAACATTTCAAAAAAACATTCACTGGAATATTCTTTTATCTTTTGATTATATGCATCATAAGTTTGAATAAAGCGTTTTCCCTGTTCTGTTAAAGTGCTTCCTCCTCCTTTTTTTCCACCATGACTTCTATGAATCACCTTATATCCTAATGTTTCTTCTAATATATTTAAAGATTCCCATGCTTTTGCATTAGATATTGCCATATTTTCACAAGCTCTTTTTACTGAATGAAATTCTTCAATTAAATAAAGCAACAACAATGTTCTTTTATCAAAAAAAAAGTTTTCAGTCTCTATGCATGTAATTGTATAGGGCTGTAATAATAATTTATTGTGTGCTTTAACTTCCTCAGAATACATTGGATTTTTTTTATCCATATCAATTCCCATTTCATTAGTTTCTAATACAACAGAAGATTTTTCTTGCAAATATTCCAAATCAAAGAGCCTTAATTTTGTTTGTTGTAAAAACATAGACATGATTCTTTTATTCATAGAAATTGGATAACAGTATTGTTTGTTTTTTGTTGTCATAATCATATCTTGATGATAATTCAGCATTTCTTTTACATATACAGGGGATAACAAAGGAAATTCTGTAGATGCGATAACTACTCTTCCATATAATCTAGCCGCCATCTCAATTCCCAATTTTACATAATCATTTTCTGTTTTTGCTTTGAAATCTTCTCCTCTTATAAAGATAACTCCAAAATCAGACATACTTCTCTCTACTTCTAATGATTGCTTTCCTGTTACAATAATAATAGAATTAATTCCTGCTTTTCTAAAAACCAATGTAATTCTTCTAATTGCTGTAATTGATCCATAGATACTTAAAGGTTTTTTATTTGCTAATATCAATCCAACGGTATCATTTATATGAAACAATATATCACCTGTTATGAAGTGACCTCTTGTCA
>JBFHFI010000151.1:0-5819 GCA_041583675.1 Butyrivibrio sp.
CCAATCTTTTCAATCTTATAGGCATGATTTTCGATTTTCTGTAATACTCCATAGCAAGACTCTCGTCTCCTATGTAGCAAGCTTGTTTATCAATATAAAACTGATGAATTTTGAGCTTGTAAACATAAGTGTCAATGATGCAACTAATCTAGTATCCCATTATGAAATATCAACGATGAATTTTGAATTTTTAAGCAGGCTATTCATGGACTTAATAAATTTAGTCTTCAATTTTGAATTTTTAAACATGCTTTTTATACTTACAGCATTCCTTGTATCCAATTGATAAATATTACCTGTAAAAATAAATTCCGAAATTACAGATATAATTTCCTTGAGTTGATTATTATCAATAAAATTCAGATTTCAGTTTAATCCCTTTTCTGTAATTATGTTTTTCTTCTTGTTATTTTTATATTCATTATTTAAGTTTCCTAATAATATATTATTCGTAATTAACATATAAAGGTATACATGGTATTGTAATAATATCAAATACATAAAAATAGCAAGATGCTAATTCTATTAACTTGGATAAAACAATCTGTCATTATATATGGAAAATATAATTTGAAATACAGAATTCCTTTAATCTCTAGTTATGTTTTTAACCAATTTTTAACGGTAATACCTCAATTTCTACAAAATTATCATGGAAAGATAAGATAGAACTGTTCCATTCAAGCTATGAAAGAACAAGAATCGAAGGTGAAAAACAAGGCCTATCTGTATTTTTTGGATGGGAGCATTGTTTTGAAAATGATGAATTTCTGATATATGGTTTGGATAAGCAATGGTTGATTGAAAATCAAGATGTGATGAATCTAAATCACCAAGAGCTCTATGACGTGGTTCATTCTGAAGGTGGTGCTGTTGTTCAAGCTCATCCTTATAGAGATAGAGATTATGTCAAAGCAATAAAGCTGTACCCACACTGTGTAGATGCAGTAGAAGTAGCTAACTCTGGTAATAATGCGATGAATGATAGCTATGCCTATAGATATGCATTAGAACATGATCTGCCAATGACAGCAGGCAGTGATAGTCATAACATCAATGATAATAAAGAGTTATTTGGTGTTCTCTCACCAACTAAATGGGAAAGCATAGATGATTATGTTGCGCTTTTAAGATCTCATTATCAATTGGGATTGAAGTCTTCAAGAAAATATTCAAAAGATGAAGTGTTAGCAAAAATAGAAAAACCAATTTTTGAGATCACTAGATAATTATTTCCATGAGAGTTTGGGTGATGAATATATTGATTTAAAATAATTATCACTTATATAAGAATATCCTCCTTCTATTATTTCAAGGAAGTTGGATGGTTTTGTCGTGTCTATTTTCTTCTATATTTTTAAAGAAAATAATCAGTTGTAACTCTGTATATGTTTTTTATGTGGACATTTCAGTAAATGAGACCCGCATGCAGTTTTCGAGCAAAAATTAGATTGACTTGTGTGAGAATTGAGAGTAGAAGTAAAGAGACGTATTTATACGAAATTAACACAATTTATTAAAAATATGTCTTTTTTAGTTATAAATTGTATTCTAGGAGGGTGTGTATGAATTCATTCAAAATTGTACTTTTAAATTTGGTGTTGCTCTGCTTTTCCATCAATATGGTTGCTGCAACAGGACAGAAAGAGCAAGAAAGTCAAGAAATCCAGAAAAGTCAAGAAATCCAAGAAATTGATTCACAGTATTCAACGATTGAAAATCAAATTTTAGAAATCTTAAGTGACTTTGATTTTACTTCTTTATCTGATGATGATATTTTAGCAATTCATAAAGCATTTATTGAAAAAGGAATTAAAGGAGGACCTGAACTTGATTCAATTATTGAATCACTTGGATATGATCCTGGATTGTTAAATAATCATCTTCCTCCTCTAGCTCCTGATGGTAATAAGGAAGGATTTCCTGAACCAGGAAATATGATGGAAGAAAAAAAAGTGAAAATATATGAAGCACTCTCTACTGATTACGGTCCATCATCTTTCATCCTTTCAAGTTCTGCTGTTGAAAATGGAGAGTTGCTTGAAGAATTTCAGTGTGAAGAGGAGATAGATGGTAAGCAAAAATCCATTCCTTTGAATTGGGAGAATGTTCCTGATGGAACAAAATCACTGGCAATTATTATGTATCATTTCCCACACGATGGCGATGAAACAATTGCTAATTCCTACTTACTTTTATGGGGAATCGATCCATCAGTCTCAGAAATCCCATATGGTGGAGCAACAAGTGATGAATGGTATATGGGCAGCGATAAGGATGGAGATGCAATTTCTTATACATCTCCTTGCAGTGCAGGACCTGGAATACATGAATACCACATTGCAATATTTGCCTTATCCGAGTATCCAGAAACTCTTCCAAAGGAAAATTCATTAGATGTAGATTATTCAACTTTCATGGACTCCATAGATGATAATAATATACTTGGAAAAGCAGTATTATCATTTAAGGTAGAATCTAAGGGAAACCAACATCAGTTATAATTTCTAGACCTTCTTACAAGAAAGTTTATGAAAATTCTGCATTTTATATCAGAGGGAATTGATGCTAACAAGGGATGCAGAAAGCAGTAATTATAGCTATTTTTGATAGCATAAAATAAGGGAATACGCAGTTATCAAACTATGTATTCCCTTTTTCTTGAACTAAAAGTTTATAAATATATTCAAACCAATATTAAGGATGTTTGATACTTATATTCAAGCCAAGAGCAACTAGAGCTAAAACCAACAAGAAGGTAAAAGGTGCAAGGAAGCTACCAGAGTTTGATAACAGGATACCTGATACTGTTGCCATAAATGATGCTGGCATTAGATTTAGATTTATAATTGAAAAGTTTATTGAGAAATTTTTACGACCATAAAATTCTGCTACTAAAGCTGTAGAGAGAGTAGGGCATGCACCATAAGCAAAACCTGTAACACACAGACCTAAAATTCCTAGAATTGTTGAATGAGTCATTACAGCCAACATTAAAGAAAGGGCTGCAAAGATTGCCAAACCATTAGCTAAAAATAGTGTTTTCTTACGACCAAATCTATCAAAGATTGCACCAATTGCAATTCTTCCAAGACCGTTACAGATTGAGAGAACTCCTACTAGTGATGTAGCCAAAGCAGCACTTACACCTAGAGATAAAGAAAAATCCATTGCAAATGAAATAACAGATGTACCTAATGATGCAAGTAGCATTATGCAAAGAAATACTCTCCAGAAGGTAAAATTATGAAGCATTTCACTTGGAGTGTAATCTCTTCCAACACTATCATCCTCTATTTGATTTTTTCTTTTAGGTTGTTCAGGTAGTTTGACATCAGAGGAAGGTTCCTTCAAAATAAAGCCAGCAAGTACTAGAACAATTCCTAAACAAGCTCCAAGAACAACGTATGTACTTCTCCATCCAACATTTGGATTTGCGATCAAGGATCCTGCAACACTTCCCATTATCAATGCTGAAGCACCAAAACCCATCATCAAAGCACCTGAGCAAGTTCCTTTTTTATCTGGAAACCATGCATTTACAACAGAGATGATAATATTATATGCAATACCTATTCCCAAACCTGCCATAGCACCATATGTAATATAGAGCATAACTATACTTTTGCCTGAAAGTTTGGAAGCAAAAATAAATCCCAAACTTGAAAATACTGCAGCTACAACCAAAGTAAGTTTTGAACCCACTCTAGGCTTCAGTAAACCACCTACAATACCACCCAAACAAAAGAAACTCATGGTTACAGTGAAGTTCAGCGCTAACGCTGAATTTTCCCATCCAAATTCATCTCGTAACGGAGCTTTCAAGATAGACCATCCATAAACAATACCTGCAAATAAAAGAGCTACCACTCCAATCACTAGATAAATCCAGCGGATGGAAAGTTCCTTATTATTTTCTTTCATAACATTCTCCTAATTTTTAATTAATAATTATTTATTTATTGCTATTTATACCACATTTAATACAGGAAGTGCTTTATTTTGTATAATTTTTTTATCAAATCGTATAAAATTTATTCATTTTTTGATATTTTTACATGGATATTGTTATTTTTACTCAAAATTTTGTCATGGAATGACTTTTTTGAACAAAAATAACAGAAGAATATTTAAAAGCTCTGATTTTGCTTGTTGAAATATTATTGATTGATAGATAACTTTATATGGTATCTTCAAAGTCTTAGTTCTTTACGATTATCATCAGTTTAAAAACAACTAAAATCTATAAATCACTTGCCTACAAGTTCTCTCATTATTATAATAATACTCATGATTTCAAAAGATTCTATAATAAAAGGTTGCCAATTTATAAGTGATCTTCTTGGTCCCACTTCAGAGGTTGTTTTGCATAATGCAAAAACAGGCATTATTGAATGGATTACGGAAGATTCAATATCACGTAGAAAAATTGGCGATGTGAATACCACATCAATATTAAAATATTTGAACACTAAATGTGAAAAAAAAGGCACAGACAGAATTGTTGGTGTTCTGAATACATCTGAATCCAAAACTCTAATCAGAAAGAGTAATTTGATGATTCGAGATGATGATGGAACTTTGCAGTATGTTCTTTGCGTCAATCAAGATATTACAGTCTTTGCTGACTTCCAACCTTTTCTAAAGAATCTATTTCAAGAAAATGAAAAGGAAGAAGAAAATATAGATGTAAGCGAGTCTGCAGATATTGAAGAAATAATGACTAATATCATCCTAGAGGAAGTAAAGAATTCCGATATCTATCAATTTGAAACTAAAGCTGCAAAGATGGCAGTTATAGCTAGACTTTCAAATAGAGGTGTTTTTAAGGTAAAACAGGCAATTCCAAAAGTATGTGAGGTTTTAAATATTGCACCACCAACTCTTTATAAATACATCAAAATCATTGAAAGTGAAGATGAATAGTCGAATCCTTTCTTGAAGCCATAAATTATTTCAATTTGTGGTTTTTTTTTGCTCTGATGAAACCAAAACAACTCCCAAGCAAATCAATTGCAAGGGAGTTGTTTTTAGGATTGAATGAATCAGACTTATTTGATTTCGAAGTCTGCAGTTCCAGTTTTACTGAACTGAGCCAAACTACTTAGACCACAGTAAACCATATCTTCTACTGCTTGATCTGTATAGAAAGCCATGTGTCCTGTGAGAACAACATTGTCTAAAGCTTTTAAAGTTGCAATTTCATCGTTTACCATTCCTGACATTCTGCAATCAGAGTGGAAGATTCCGTATTCACTTTCAAGAACATCAAGTCCAGCTCCGCCGATGTGTTTTGATTTAAGACCTTCAATTAATGCTTGAGTATCTACTAATTCACCTCTAGCTGTATTGATGATTTTAACACCTTTTTTCATCTTAGCGATATTTTCTTTGTTGATGATATGATAAGTACTATCAAACAGTGGAGTATGAAGTGTGATTATATCTGAATTGCTTAGAAGATAATCTAAATCAACATAATCCATATATTTCTTTATGTCTTCATTTTCATATACATCATAACCAATGATCTTACAACCAAAGCCACTGTAGTTCTTAATTACTGTCTGACCAATTCTTCCTGTACCAATAACACCAACTGTCAAGTTTTTCATCTCTTGGCCCTGAAGTCCCGGTAAAGAGAAATCATTGGCTATATTTCTTCTCAAACCATTGATAACTTTTCTGGTGACCATCAATCCAAGCATTACAGCAAAATCTGCAACACAGTTTGGTGAGTATCTTGCATTGCTGATCTTTATGTTCAAGCTTTTAGCAGCTTCAACATCAATGTTGTTGTAACCAGCGCTTCTGCTTGC
>JBFHFI010000152.1:0-5814 GCA_041583675.1 Butyrivibrio sp.
ATGAATATTGTAGACGTAATAATGTTGCAAATGATGATGATATGGTAAAAGAAGTACTTTCATATGAAAAGGAAGTCCTTTCTTTAAGAGGTTAGTTTATGGATTATTATGCTGCAGTTGATATTGGAGCTTCAAGTGGTGTTCTTGTTGTTGGCTATGTTGATAATAATAAAATCAAGCTCGATGAAGTTCATAGGTTTGAAAATAAATATAAACAAATTAATGGAGTTGACTGTTGGGACTTAGATATTCTTTATAAGAATATTATCGAAGGTCTTAAAATTTGTAAAGAAAAGAACTATTTGGTAAAAACTTTAGCTATAGATACATGGGGTGTAGATTTTGTTTTATTAGATGAAAATGATAAAATTATTGGCAATAGTGTTTCTTATAGAGATAAGAGAACTGCTGAAATGGACAAAATATTAAATTCAATAATAAGTGAAGAAGATCTGTATAAAAAAACAGGAATTCAAAAACAATTATTCAATACAATATATCAACTCCTATCTATTAAAATTAATAACCCTGAATATTTGAATCAAGCTAAATCCTTTTTAATGATTCCTGATTATTTATCGTTTTTACTAACAAATGTTAAATCACAAGAATATACAAATGCAACAACTTCAAATTTGGTAAATAAAGATACTAATGAATGGGACTTGGATTTAATTGACAAATTAGAATTCCCTCGTTCACTATTTATGAATAAATTAAGTAAGCCTGGAGAGCCAATTGGTTCTTTGTCAAAAGATATTGTTAAAGAAATAGGTTTTGATTTAACTGTAATTCATGCTCCTTCTCATGATACAGCTAGTGCCTTTTTAGCAGTTCCTGCAGTTGGTAATAACTCTGCATTTATCTCTAGTGGTACTTGGAGTTTATTGGGTGTAGAAAATGAGAAAGCCCTAACAACACGAGAATGCCAGATTGATAATTTTACAAATGAAGGTGGCTATAATTACCGATATAGATTTATAAAAAATATAATGGGTTTATGGGTTATTCAAAGTTGTAAAAGAGCTTGGAATAACAAGTATACTTACGCTGAAATGGAAAATTTAGCAAAAACATCCAAATTGAATAGCAATATTACAATAGATATAAACAATGAAAGTTTATATTCACCTGATAACATGGTTGACGCAATTAAATTACTTTCTCCGACTAGTCTAAATAGTGATGCTGATATTATTAAATGTGTATATCAGAGTTTAGCAAAGAGTTA
Source organism: Butyrivibrio sp. (assembly GCA_041583675.1). Lineage (GTDB taxonomy): Bacteria > Bacillota > Clostridia > Lachnospirales > Lachnospiraceae > Eshraghiella. The sequence goes on from JBFHFI010000152.1 coordinate 1,232, forward strand.
TGCGGATTCTTTCTATAAACTTCAACGATTAACCAATAAAGAATTTGATTTAATTAATATAGTTGGGGGTGGAAGTAAAGATAATTATTTAAATCAATTAACTTCCAATTTAACGAATGTTAATGTTATTGCTGGACCTGTGGAAGGATCAAGTTTAGGGAATTTGTTAGTTCAATTTATAGCAGATGAAAAATTTAAGAATTTAGAAGATGCTAGATATGCAATTTCAAAAAGTTTTGAGTTGCATAGTTTTAAACCAGAAAAGGATATGAAAGATGAATAATATAACTGATGTAAATGTAATTAATGGCTTTATAAAAATGTGTAATGATGGCTATGATCTTGGATGGCACGAAAGAAATGGTGGTAATTTAACATATCGAATGAAAAAAGAAGAAGTTGAAGAATGTAAGAAGTTTTTCTTAAAAACTCCTAAGGATTGGGTTAAATTACGTATACAAGCACCAAATCTTGCAGGAGAATACTTTATGGCAACCGGCTCTGGAAAGTTCTTTAGAAATGTAATTTTAGAACCACAAAATAGTTTCTGTATTGCTGAAATTAATAAATCTGGAGATAGCTATCGCATTGTTTGGGGTTTAGAAAATGGTGGTGTTCCTACTAGTGAATTTGAATCTCATCTCATGAATCATAGTGTAAAAAAAGAACTTTCTAATGATAGTTATAGAGTTATTTACCACTCTCATACTCCAAATGTAATTGCAATGACATTTATTCTTCCTATAAACAATCGAGAATTTTCCAGGGTTCTATGGAAAATGGAAACAGAATGTCCTGTAGTATTCCCAGGAGGTGTTGGAATTGTACGTTGGATGGTTCCTGGCGGTCCAGAAATTGCAAAAGAAACTTGCAAATTGATGGAAGATTTTGACGCTGTAATTTGGGCTCATCATGGAATTTTCTGTGCAGGTCCAGATTTTGATACTACTTTTGGACTTATGCATACCATTGAAAAATCCGCAGAAATTTATATGAAAGTTATTGGAAGTGGCAAACCTGTATTACAAACTATATCTGATGATGATATTAGAGCAATTGGAAAAGTTTTTAAAGTAGAAATTAGAGAAGACTTTTTAGATTAAGTGTTTTTACATGAGGTATTAAAATTAATAAAGTTAATTTTAACTTATTAAAATAATACCTCATAATTTCAAACTATAAAGAGAGGAATTTAATGTCTAAATATTATATGGGCTTAGATAACGGGGGTACTTCTTGTAAAGCTGTTATTTTTGATGAGAATGGCAAAGAAATAAGTAAAGCAAGTAGAACTTTAAATATGATTATTCCATTACCACTACATACAGAAAGAGATATGACTGAGCTTTGGCTAAAAAATGCAGAATGTATAAAAGAGGCTATAATAAATTCTCAAATAGATCCTAAATTAATTAAAGGTATAGCTTGCAGTGGCCATGGAAAAGGATTATATCTATGGGGCAAAGATAATAAACCTACCCGAAATGGAATTGTTTCAACAGACGGTCGAGCCGTAGATATTGTTAAGAAATGGAAAAAAGACGGAACTGCAAAACGTATATACGAAACTAATTACCAAGATATATTAGCTTGCCAACCTGTTTCAATATTAAGATGGTTAAAAGAAAATGAAAAAGAAAGTTATGAAAATATAAAGTGGATTTTTGAAGTAAAAGATTATATTAGATTTTGTTTAACTGGAGAAGCTTTTGCTGAAATAACAGATTATTCAGGATCAAATTTAATGGATCTAAGTAAAAAAGAATTTTCCAAAGATTTATTAGAGATATTTGGAATTAAAGAAGTATTTGATTGTCTACCTCCTATAAAAAGATCAACTGACATTTGTGGATATGTTACAAAAGAAGTTTCAAAATTAACATTTTTACCAGAAGGTATTCCTGTAGCTGGCGGAATGTTTGATATAGATGCTTGTAGTATTGCTATGAATATAGTTGATTCTCAAAATATTTGTGCAATTGCTGGAACCTGGAGTATTAACGAATATATATCAAAAATTCCTATAAAAAATAAAACAGTTATGATGAACTCAGAATATTGCTTAGATAATTATTATTTAGTTGAGGAAAGTAGTGCAACTTCTGCAGGAAACCTTGAATGGTACATAAATAAGTTTATGAAGTATGAGGTAGAGCAAGCAAAGAAGAATGGTTCAAATATATACAAATATTGTGATGAGTTAGTCGAATCAGTTGAACCAGGAGATCAAGATATAATATTTCTACCATTCATATATGGATCAAATTATAATGCATCATCAAAGGCTTGTTTCCTAGGATTAGACAGTCATCATAGCCAATCCCATATAGTACGTTCAGTCTTTGAAGGTATTGTATTTTGTCATATGGTTCATATTGAAAAATTATTATTAAACAAAACAGATTTTAAATCTATAAGACTAGCTGGCGGCGCTGTAAACTCAAAAGTTTGGACTCAGATGTTTGCAGATGTTTGTGGTTATCCAATTGAAGTAGTAAAGGTTAAAGAACTAGGAGCTTTAGGTTGTGCAATGGCAGCTTCAGTTGCTTGTGGGGATTATCAAAGTTTAGAAGAATCTTCAAATAAAATGACAAAGATTGAAGAAGTTATAAAACCTAGAAAAGAATATATAGAAATCTATAAAGAAAAGTTTAATAGATATAAATCATTATATTTAAATCTTGAAAAATATTGGAACTAATTATGAGTAAAAATTATAAATTGGGACTTTATGAGAAATCAATGCCTTCAACATTAACTTGGAATGAGAAATTTCAAGAAGCTAAGAATGCCGGTTTTGATTATGTTGAAATAAGTATAGATGAAACAGATGCAAAATTAGCAAGACTTGAATATTCAGATGAACAAATTCTCCAAATAGTTGAAGAAGGAAGAGCTATTGGGATGTACATAGGTTCAATCTGTTTAAGTGGTCATAGAAAGTATCCACTAGGAGGAGATGATTCTCGTTCTATGGAAATAATGGAAAAGGCACTTAGATTTGCAAAGATAGCTGGAATTCCAGTAATACAATTAGCCGGTTATGATGTTTATTATACAGAATCAACGACAGAAACAGTTAATAGATTTATATCCAATTTGAATAAAGCTACATTAATGGCAGCAAAAGAAGGCATATTGCTAGGTTTTGAAACAATGGAAACATCATTTATGGATACAGTTGAGAAGTCTATGAGTTATGTAAATATGATAAATTCACCATATCTGAATGTCTATCCTGATTTAGGTAATCTAACAAATGCCTCTCTTATATATAAAAAGAGTGTAGAAGAAGATTTAGAAACAGGAGTTGGAAAAATTATAGCAACTCATATAAAAGAAACTGTTCCTGGTAAATATAGAGAAATACCATTTGGAACTGGTCATGTTAATTTTAAATCTGCAATTCATAAAGTATGGGAGTTAGGAACAAGACGGTTTGTTACAGAACTTTGGTATACAGGAAATGATAATTGGAGAAGAGATATTGTATTTGCATCTAGTTTTGCTAGAAGCTTTTTAGATAATGAGGAAAATTAGTAAAATGTTAAAAGAGTTAAAAGAAAAAGTATTTAAAGCAAATATGGATTTACCAAGACATGGTTTAGTGACATTCACATGGGGAAATGTAAGCGAAATAGACAGAGAAAAGGGTTTAATAGTAATAAAACCTTCGGGGGTTTCCTATGAAACAATGAGTGCGGAAGATATGGTTGTAGTTGATTTAGATGGGAATGTAGTAGAGGGTAATTTAAATCCTTCAAGCGATACTCCAACTCATGTAGAATTATATAAAGCCTTTAAGAATATTGGTGGAATAGTACATACTCATTCAAGCTTTGCTACAAGTTGGGCACAAGCTGGAAGGGGAATACCCTGTTATGGAACAACTCATGCTGATTATTTCTATGGAGAGATACCTTGTGCAAGAAGTTTAACCAAAGAAGAAATTGATGAAGCTTACGAAAAGAATACAGGAAAAGTAATAATAGAAACTTTTAAGGGAAAGAATCCTGTTGAAGTACCTGGCGTACTATGTGCAAATCATGGTCCGTTTGCTTTTGGAAAAGATTCAGATAATGCAGTTTATAATGCAGTTGTAATAGAAGAAGTAGCAAAGATGGCTTTTTATACTGAGACTCTAAAATCAGATGTTACAGAGGCTCCACAGCAACTTCAAGATAAACATTATCTTAGAAAACATGGCAAAAATGCATATTATGGGCAAAAATAGAATACTTTCTATTTGATTTGACTCAAAAATAAATTAGGTTAGCATAATTAGGATAATTTAAATAAATACTGATTTTTCTTGTTTTTAGGCCTATTTGCTATTAATTTTTTTGAATAGTATTTCAATATACTTAAGAATCAAATAGAATCCTCTACTTCAATACTGATTAGTATTAAAATAGAGGATTTATTATTTCAAGACAAATTTAGAACTGTTGAGCAATAAAAAGTCCTGAGCAAATATTCTTTTGATTACTCATTCCCATTGGAAGGAAAGCTGGAGTATCTTCAAATAGATATGATAGTGTTGAAGAGGAGTGCATCCAAATTTGAGTAATTGGAAGTGTTGA
>JBFHFI010000153.1:0-5757 GCA_041583675.1 Butyrivibrio sp.
GACTTGCGAGAGATTCCGATGTCCAAAGGACATCAAAAGGACATCAAATCGTTGGTCGAGTCCGAATGAACTAAAATTTTGGGAAATGAAGATTAATTCAATAAAAAGACTATTTAGGATGTTTTTCTAGAGAAATTTAGAAAAGTATCCTTTTTTGTGTTACAAAAAATTAATTTTATTATAGGGGGAACTTTTATGGTATATACGCACTTACAAAAAGTAGAATAAATATTTGAAGGAATATTAAATGTCAAGGAAATGGGAAATTATAATAGAACAAATTTACAAAAAAATCTCAAAGTTATATTTGTGATAAGTAAATACAATAAGTTGAAAATATAAAACTGTTGAAAATATAAGTATATAAGAATATACTTATAAGGAATATACTGTATCCTTAGAGAAGAAAAGCAATGGAATATTTAACTGTAGTAGATTTAGTAGAAAAGTGGTTATTTTTTGTAAAGAAGGATGGAATTATTTGTACTTTATTTTAACATGGAAAATTTAAAGGAATAAGAAATGATAGATACGTTAGTAATTTTATAAAAATAGATTGTTAGTACAGAAGGCGTTGAAATAGAAAATAGTGGATAACAAAGATTGTTAGATCAGGTAGAGGTGAAAATAGTGGATCAAGATAATTCTGAGAAAATTTGGTTTCAATTAAAAATTGACGAAAAATACTATAATAGTTTGGATGTTGAGAGTTTTGCCCTTATGATAAAAAATCCCTCTTACTGTTATAAATTTTATTGGGTAGAGGCTATTGTTCAATTAATTTCAGAAAATCTAAAAGAGACAACATTTAATGAGATTATAGATGAAATGATTGCAAATGCTTGGTATTCTGTTTTAGAATTTCATATTCACTTAAGTGGTGTTTTTGATGGACAGATCAAAGATGGTCTTGAAAGAGCTGTTTTAAGACTACAGGAATTAAGCGGTCTTTCTGGAAATGCATCAAAAGTAGAGATAAAGAACAAAATTAGAGAATTTGAAACAGAGTTAAAACCGTATAAAAATCAGCTTACTAATATGGTACCTTATCGAGCGTTGGCCGGTTTCTTTGATAAATTTGAGGAAAAAGCGGAATGGGAAAGTGCTAAGCGCATGGTTGCATATATGGAAAAAGTGAATCAAGTTACTTTATTACCCTATCTACTTGGAACAGGAAGCAAACTAAAAAAACAGGTCTATTTTAATGAATCATGGAGTAGGTTAATACAAGATCATACCGTATCGATTCTTGGATGGGTCCAGTTTGAAAAGGTAAAGTGGTTACAAAACAATAATCCGGAGGTGCCGGGACTTGTATATAAACTTGCACCAATGGATGAAAAAATGCGAAAGTTAAATCATGTTAGGCAGCTGTGGGAAATTGTTTTAGATAATTATCCCATTGTAGATGTGTTTAGGGAGTCCTTGATTGAAAAAGGAAATTATGATGTGGATCATTTTATTCCATGGTCTTTTGTAATGAATGATGAACTATGGAACTTAATGCCGATGGATTCATCGTTAAATTCATCAAAAAGTAATAAGCTTCCCAAATGGGACCCATTTTTCAAACGATTTGCAGAAAATCAGTTTGTTTTATATGAAATGATACATGATGAAAGAAAACCTGAAATTAGAAAAAAATATGAAGGTTGTTATAGAGATAATCTACATTCTATATGGGCGAATCAAGAGCTTTATAAAAAAGGGAATTCACAAATTGAATTTTATAATATATTAGAAAAAAACATGCATCCGGTTTACGATTCGGCGAGAAGACAAGGGTACCAGATTTGGTAAAAGGGGATTAGATACATGACAAATGAAAAATTAGCAGAGATTAAAAATGGATTTAAAACAGCATATATAGATCGGAGTTTTTCATCGAACTTAGCGTATAAACCACAATTTGTTTCAAATAATTATAAGGAAGGGAAAAAAGTACTTTCATCCATAGAGGATGAGCTATTGCTGTGTGACCAGTTTCAAATTAGTGTGGCTTTTATCACGATGAGTGGAATTACACCTTTGCTACAGACTTTAGCAGAACTAGAAAAAAGAAGTGTTCCAGGAGAAATTCTTACCACCAATTACTTGAATTTTAGTGAGCCTAAGGCTTTAAAAAAATTAAAGGAATTGAAAAATATTACGATCAAAATGTATGATGTAAATGAGGCTGGAGAGGGATTTCATACTAAGGGATATATTTTTAAAAAAGAAGAAATATATAGAATTATTATAGGTAGTTCAAATATAACAAGTGCAGCATTAACAAGTAATCGTGAATGGAATACAAAATTAGTATCTACAGAGCAGGGGGAGATTGCAAGTGAGATTGTTTCGGAATTTCAAGAACTTTGGAATTCAAAGTATGTACTTGATTTTGATGAGTTTTATGAAGATTATAAAGAAGAATATCAAATTATTAAAAAGCAACGTGAGATTGCAAAACAAGATGAGATATCTTCTATTGAAAAATATAGATTAAAACCAAATAGCATGCAGGTTGGGTTTATATCAAATTTAAAAAAAATTTTAGAAGCAGGAAAAGAAAGAGCTCTTTTGATCTCGGCAACAGGAACAGGTAAAACCTATGCATCAGCATTTGCTATGCGTGAGTTGGGGTTTAAGAAAGTTTTGTTTTTGGTTCATCGAGGACAGCTTGCCCGTCAGACAAAAAAATCTTATGAAAAGGTATTTGCAAAGTCCGTTTCTATGGGCTTGCTTGGTGCTGGATATCAAGAATATGATCGAGATTATGTATTTGCCACGATTCAAACTTTAAATAAGGATACACATTTATTAAAATACAATCCAGATGCATTTGATTGTATTGTGTTGGATGAGGCTCATCATACATCGGCAGATACCTATCAAAAAGTGATGAATTATTTTAAACCAAAATTGTGGCTGGGGATGACTGCAACACCAGATAAACGTGATGATACAATAGAGGGTAAAAATATTTATGAAATATTTGATTATCAAATTGCTTATGAGATTCGTTTGCAACAGGCTATGGAAGAAAATATGCTTTGCCCATTTCATTATTTTGGGATCAGTGATATATCAATGATGGACGAAAAACAAATCAAAGCAAAGAAAATGTTGGAGAAAGATTTTAATCAGTTAACAGGGGAAGATCGCGTAGGCCACATTATTAAACAAGCTAATTATTATGGATATAGTGGGGATCGTGTTAAAGGATTGATTTTCTGCTCTAGAATTGATGAAACGAAAAGTCTTTCTAAAAGATTTAATCAGACTATAAATCCTGAAACAGGAAAATTGTATAGAACAATAGCGTTGAATGGAAGTGCATCTGATGATGAGAGACAGGAAGTATTTGAAAGATTAGCTATGGCTGAAGACCAGACGACGGAAATGAAACAACCATTGGATTATATTTTTTCGGTTGAAATCTTAAATGAAGGTGTGGATATTGTAGAGGTGAATCAGGTAATTATGCTTCGTCCAACACAATCTCCAATTGTATTTATTCAACAGCTTGGAAGAGGATTGAGAAAGGCAGAAGGAAAAGAATACGTTGTGATTCTGGATTTTATTGGAAATTATAATAATAACTTTATGATTCCAATTGCCTTATCAGGAGATCGTTCTTATAATCCAGATTTGATTCGTAAATATGTAATTAGTGGAAATAGTACAATCCCAGGAGCTTCAACAGTTCATTTTGACGAAATTGCAAAGGATAAAATTTTTACTTCTATTGATAAAATTAAGGGAATGAAATCCATTATTAAAGAAAGCTATATTTCTTTGAAAAATAGATTAGGCAGAATTCCCTATTTGCTTGATTTTTATGAAAATGGAGAGATTGACCCGCTTTTAATTATTCGTGAATATAAGACTTATCAAAATTTCTTGGGATATGTAGAAAAGGAGTTATATTTAAAAAAATTAACAGAACAGGAAATGATTATACTGGAATATTTGTCAAAAACGATTCTTAGTGGGTCAAGACCATATGAACTTGAAATATTAAAAAGGTTTTTAAAGAAAGATGTAATTAATTTAGATCAAATAAAAAAAGAGTTTCAAGTGTCTTATGGGTATGAAATGGAGATGCCTTCATTTGAGAATGCCATTGAAGTGTTACAGGGGAAGTTTGTAAGTAAAGCGGAAGAGCTTATAAAGTATAGTCATTTAGACATTGTGGATTATGATAAGAATAGGACGCTCAGGAGATTAAATGATTTTGCTGATCGATTGAGCCATATAGAATTTTATAAGCAGATTAATGATATTGTTGAAGTTGGGCTCAGAAGATACAGGGATAAGTATTCAGTGGAGCAAGAGGGAAATAAACCATTTGTACTTTATGAAAAGTATTCTAGGCGAGATGTGAGTCTTTTAATGAATTGTGGGAAGGATCTATCATCTACAATGTATGGGATGAAACGAATAGAAGATGATGCCTTTATTTTTGTGACATATTATAAAGAGGAGAGCGATGATAAAAACTATGTAGATGGAAAACCAGATTATGCAGATGCTTTTGAGGATAATATGATATTTAGATGGGATTCTCAATTGGGAAGAGGTATTGATAGTTTGTATGTAAGAGATGTTATAACAGCATCGAGAAAACATCTTTTCGTGAAGAAAAGTGATGCAGAAACGCAGTTTTATTATATGGGACAGTTTGAAGTGGAGGAAATTGAGGCAGCATATAAAAAAGATAATAAGGGGAAAGAGCGTAAAATAGCTAAATTTCAGATGAAAATGCATTATGCAGTTAGAGAAGATATCTTACGTTATTTACAAAGCAAGATGAAAGAAAAGGTTGTCTTTTCAAAGGAAACTCTATAAGTCTTTTATCATAAGGCATTTTGTGAGTTTGCTTTATTAATTTTGCTTGCTTTAGATAATGAAAGATAGTATAGGCTCTCGTTTGATACTTTTATTGACAATAATTATAAGTTGGTATAAGATATGTGTAACCGGTACCACATGGAGGTTTAAATGAAAGTTACAATTAAAGATATTGCAAATGAATGTCAAGTGTCAAAGGCAACTGTTTCAAGGTATTTAAATGGGTCAGGATATGTTTCAATAGAAGTTGCTGATAGAATAAAGAAATCAATCGAAGAAATGAATTATGTGCCTTCGGCTACAGCTAGAAGTTTATCAACGCAGAAGAGTAATGTGGTGGGAATTGTAACACCGGAGTCTAACAATCTTTTTTTTGCTGAAGTATTTAAAGGAATGAGCGAGGTGGCAGAAGAGTGTGGATTGAGTGTTATATATATCAATACTTATAATAATAAAGACACTGAGATGAAAGCATTGAATTCTTTACGTACAAATGATATATGTGGATTGATTATTACGCCTATAAATGGAGGAAAAGAAAATGAAACTTATATTAAAAATCTAAAACAAGCGATTGATATTTTAAATGTACCTGTTGTGGTTTTTGATAGAGAAATAGAAGGCTCTAACTGGTATGGTGTATATTCAGATAATGAAGAGGGTGCATATAAATGTACAAAGTTACTTATAGATAAAGGTCACAAAGAAATAGCTACCATTACAGGGGATATGAAGCTTAAATTGGGCCAATTAAGGCATAAAGGTTTTTTAAAGGCTATTTATGAAGGCAATGATAACGTAAATAAACCTATAATTTTAAAAGGGGATTTTACTACTGAAACAGCTTATATACAAACATTAAAATTATTAACACAGAATAGAAAATTGACAGCAATTTTTTCTCCAAACAATCAAACAACA
>JBFHFI010000154.1:0-5756 GCA_041583675.1 Butyrivibrio sp.
GGTTGTTCTTTATTGATTGAAAATCTTTTGAATTTTCAGGGTTGTTTCACTGTTCAATTATCAAGGTTCATTTTGCTGTTCTTGTCGTTTTCTCAAGTTGATTACTTGTTGTTTTCTCAAGCGACAGCTTACTTAGTATATCTCACTGAGTTCTAATTGTCAACACTTTTTTTAAATTTTTTTAAATATTTTTTATGTTGTGAACTCAACGGAGAAAGAGGGATTCGAACCCTCGCGCCGCGTAAACGACCTACACCCTTAGCAGGGGCGCCTCTTCGGCCTCTTGAGTATTTCTCCGAATTCATATAACAATATTTTTTTTCGTCATTTGTGACGCAAAAGTTATTATACTAAATTGATTAGAGCTTGTCAATCACTTTTTATATTTCTCATTATTTGATTCATATAAATCATTTCCCTCTGAATCAATAACTACAATTACAGGAAAATTTTCTACCCTTAGCTTTCTTATTGCTTCTGTCCCTAAGTCACCATATGCCACTATTTTAGACTCTATAATACATTTAGATAGCAATGCTCCTGCTCCACCAATAGCTGCAAAATATACTGCTTTATTTTTCATAATCGATTGTTTTACTTCATCACTTCTTTTTCCTTTTCCAATCATTCCCACCATTCCCATATCCAATAACATAGGTGTATATTTATCCATTCTGGATGCCGTTGTAGGACCCGCTGATCCTATTATTTTACCTTCCCTAGCTGGTGATGGCCCCATATAGTATATAACGTTATTTTTTACTTCAATTGGCAGTTTTTGTTTTAATTTAATTGTTTGATCCATTCTTTGATGCGCCGCATCTCTTGCTGTATATATAATTCCACTTAAATATATCATATCTCCTGATTTTAATGTTTTTACAATTTCTTTATCAAAAGGAACGTTAATATACTTATCCATTAGATTATCTCCTCCTATATAACTCTATGCACATGTCTATTAACATGACAACAAATATTAACTGCTACTGGTAATCCTGCAATATGTGTAGGATAAGTCTCTATATTAACTGCAAAAGCAGTTGTACTACCACCTAATCCTCCTGGACCTATTCCTAAATCATTAATTTCTTGTAATAATTCTTTTTCTAATGTTTTTACATAATCAATTGGTGATTCTTCATGAATATCTCTTGTTAATGCTTTTTTTGACATTAAAGTACACTTTTCAAAAGTTCCACCTATCCCAACACCAATAACCATTGGTGGACAAGCATTTGGTCCGGCCTCTTTCACTGCTGTTAATATTGCTTGTTTTACTCCTTGAATTCCATCTGCTGGTTTTAACATAAAAACTTTACTCATATTTTCACTTCCAAAACCTTTTGGAGCTACTGTAATATCAACTTTATTTCCTTTCACAATTTCATAATGTATTACAGCCGGTGTATTATCTTTTGTATTTTCTCTTTCTATTGGATCTTTAACTACTGATTTTCTTAAATAGCCTTCATTATACCCTTGTCTAACACCTTCATTAATTGCATCTTCCAGATATCCATTATTAAAATTTACTTCTTGACCTATTTTTATAAAAATTACAGCCATTCCTGTATCTTGACATATTGGTATCATTTCTTCTTCTGCGATATAAATATTTTCCTTTAATTGTCCTAAAATTTTTTTTCCTAATGGTGACATTTCATGTTTTGTTGACATATCTAATATATTTTTCATATCTTCTGCTATATAGTAATTAGCTTCTATACACATTTCTTTTATATTTTCCGTTATTTTCTCAACATCAATTATTCTCATTAAATTCTCCTTTTTTATAATATAAAACTAATGGCCAAAGGAAACCTTTGACCATTAGTTTTTAGAAAAAAATCTATTCTTGAATATCGTTATCCACAATATCCTCATTTATTTCCCCGTCTATTTCACTTTCTATTGCTTCTATTTCATCTTCTCTTACTTTTGAAACAGTTGCTACTTTAACATCTTTTTCAAGATTTATTAATTTTACACCTGATGTAACTCTTCCAAGCGTTGATATTTTACTAACTTCCATACGAATAATTACACCTTCTGTTGTAATTAACATAATCTCTCTAGTATTATTTACCGCTTTTACCGCCACAACATTTCCTGATTTTTCATTAATTTTATAACACTTAACTCCTTTACCGCCCCTATTTTGAACTGTAAATTCAGAAATATTTGTTCTTTTTCCTAGACCTAATTCTGATATAATTAATAAACATTCTCCTTGTGTATCTACTTGCATGCCCACAATTTCATCTCCTGAAATTAGATTCATACCTATTACACCCATTGAACTTCTACCTGTTGGTCTTACATCAGTTTCTTTAAATCTAATACATTGTCCATATTTTGTTACAAGGAATATTTCTTTTGTATTATCTGTTGCTTTTACTTCTATAAGTTCATCTGTATCTCGTAGAGTAATTGCCTGTATTCCAGTTTTTCTAATATTCGCATATTCTTTGCAATTTGTTTTCTTAACAATACCATTTTTTGTAGTCATAAATAAATATTCATTATCTTTTATTCCCTCTACTGGTACAATCGCAGAAATATTTTCCCCTGGCGTTAATTGTATTAAATTAACAATTGCTGTACCTCTAGCTGTTCTACTTGCTTCTGGAATTTCATATGCTTTTAATTTATATACACGACCTTTATTTGTAAACAAAAGAATCATTTTATGATTTGTTGTCATTAATAAATCTTCAATATAGTCGTCTTCAATTGTTTGCATTCCTTTTATTCCACGACCACCTCTATTTTGACTTCTAAAATTATCAGGTGTCATTCTCTTTATATATCCTAGATGTGTCATTGCAATTATTGTACTTTCATCTGGTATAAGGTCTTCCATAGAAAGGTCATATTCATCAAATCCTATTACAGTTCTTCTATCATCAGAATATTTATTACAAATTTCCATCATTTCTTCTCTTATTACCATTAAAAGCTTTTTCTCATCTGCAAGTATTGATTTTAATTCATCAATTTTTTTCATTAATTCATTAAATTCAGCTTCTAATTTTTCTCTTTCTAATCCTGTTAGAGCTCTTAATCTCATATCCACAATTGCTTGTGATTGAGCCTCAGATAATTTAAATCTATCAATTAATTTTTGTTTTGCAATACTTACATTTTGAGAGCCTCTTATTATAGCAATAACTTCGTCTATATTATCAAGTGCTATAATCAACCCTTCTAAAATATGGGCTCTTTCCTGTGCTTTATTTAATTCATATTTTGTTCTTCTTGTTACAACCTCTTTTTGATGTAACAAATAATAATTTAACATTTCATATAAATTCATTACTTTTGGTTCGTTCTTTACTAGGGCAAGCATATTTACACCAAATGTATCTTGCATTTGCGTATGTTTATATAATTTATTTAATATAATATTTGGATTAATATCTCTTCTAAGCTCAACAGAAACTCTAATTCCTTGCATATTTGACTGATCAACAATATTAGTAATTCCTTCTATTTTCTTATCTCTTACAAGTTCTGCCATTTTTTGAATAAGTGATGCTTTATTTACCATATATGGCAATTCCTTAATAATAATTTCTGGCTTTCCATTTGGTAATATATTAATTTCTGTAACAGCTCTTACAATTACTTTACCTTTACCTGTTCTATATGCTTGTTCAATTCCTCTTCTTCCAAGAATTGTTGCCCCTGTTGGAAAATCAGGTCCTGTTACAATTTCCATTAATTCATCAATTTCTGTATCTCTATCTTCAAGAACTATATTGTCAATTATTTTAACTACTGCGGATATAATTTCATTTAAATTATGTGGTGGAATATTTGTAGCCATACCTACTGCTATTCCTGTTGTTCCATTTACCATAAGATTGGGATATCTAGCAGGAAGTACCGCTGGTTCTTTTTCTGTTTCATCAAAATTCGCTATAAAATCTACCGTATCTTTATTGATGTCAGAAAGCATTTCCATAGAAATTTTACTTAGTCTTGCTTCTGTATATCTCATTGCTGCGGCACCATCACCATCAATAGAACCAAAATTACCATGCCCATCTACTAATGGATATCTGGTATTAAAATCCTGTGCAAGTTTTACAAGTGCATCATAAATAGAAGTATCTCCATGAGGATGGTACTTACCCATTGTATCTCCGACAATACGTGCACACTTTCTATGTGGTTTATCTGGTCCATTATTTAATTCAATCATAGAAAAAAGAATTCTTCTTTGTACAGGTTTTAATCCATCCCTTACATCTGGTAAAGCTCTAGCTGCAATTACACTCATTGCATAGTCAATATAAGAGTCTTCCATAGTTTTCTTTAAATCTATTTCATGAACTTTATCAAAGATATGTTCATCCATTCCTATTTCTCCTTTTATTTAAAATCTTATATATCCAAGTTCTTAACATATTTTGCATTTGTTTCTATAAAATCTCTACGTGGCTCCACTTTGTCTCCCATTAAGGTTGAAAATGTAACATCAACTTCTGCTGCATTTTCTTCATCAAAAACAACTCTTCTTAATACCCTATGTTCTGGATCCATTGTTGTTTCCCATAATTGTGATGCATCCATTTCACCAAGACCTTTGTATCTTTGTATTTTATTATTTTGATCTCTTCCAACTTCTTTTAAAATTTCATTTAATTCTTCATCACTATATGCATACCAACTTTTTCTATTTTTATCCAATTTATATAAAGGTGGTTGCGCAAGATATACATATCCTCTTTTTATAAGTTCTGGCATAAATCTATAAAAGAACGTTAATAATAATGTACTAATATGAGCTCCATCTACATCGGCATCGGTCATAATTACAATTTTATGATATCTCAATTTTTCAATATTAAAATCATCACTAATTCCTGTTCCAAAAGCAGTAATCATTGTACGAATTTCATTATTCGCAAAAATCTTGTCAATTCTCGCTTTTTCCACATTAAGTATTTTTCCTCTTAATGGTAAAATTGCTTGTGTCTCTCTTTTTCTAGCACTTTTTGCAGATCCACCAGCAGAATCTCCTTCGACAATGAATATTTCACAATTTTCCGGATTTTTATCTGAACAATCTGCTAATTTACCTGGTAAGCTCAACCCATCCATTGCAGATTTTCTTCTTGTAATATCTCTTGCATTTCTTGCTGCTTCTCTAGCTCTTTGAGATAATAATGATTTTTCACATATAATTTTTGCAACTGCTGGATTTAACTCTAAGAAATATGTTAATTGTTCGGTTAAAATTCCTTCTACTGCACCTCTTGCTTCACTATTTCCCAATTTTTGTTTTGTTTGTCCCTCAAATTGTGGGTTTTCTATTTTGATACTTATTATAGCTGTTAATCCTTCTCTTATATCTTCTCCAGTAAGATTTGAATCTTTTTCTTTTAATATCTTATTACTTCTTGCATAATCATTAAAAGTTTTTGTTATAGAATTTCTAAATCCTGTAATATGTGTTCCACCTTCTGGTGTTGTAATATTATTTACAAATCCATATACATTTTCTGCATATTTATCATTATGTTGAAAAGCAACCTCTACATATACATTATCTTTTGTTCCTTCACAATATATAATTGAATTATACAAATGACCTGTACTTTTATTTAAATATTCAACATATTCTTTTATTCCACCTTCGTAATGAAATGATTTTTCTATATATTCGTCCCTTGTATCTGCTATTGTTATTTTTAAATTTTTTGTTAAAAATGCCATTTCTCTTAATCTTTGTTTTAATATATCAA
>JBFHFI010000155.1:0-5741 GCA_041583675.1 Butyrivibrio sp.
GAGTCTGTAATAATTACCCGCCTTTGTTTTGACAAATATACAAATCCTTCCCCATTTCCAAATCCAGAAAAATATCTCATATTATATGGATCTGATATTAAAACTGCATCTATATTTAATTTCTCCAATAATATACTCATTTTCATATTGTCATCTCTTTTCTTTGTTAAGTGCTACTACTTTGTCAATTGCTATTAAATATCCTTTTAGACCCTCTCCAAAAACTTGCTCATCACAAGCCTCACTTGTAACTGAAGTTTTACGAAAATCTTCTCTCTTTTGAATATTTGATATATGTATTTCAATCTTTGGAATTGTAGTAATAGATGCCAGAGCATCATGAATTGCATAGCTATAATGGGTATACGCTCCTGGATTAATAACTATTCCAGTTGTGCCATCATTATATGCTTCTTGTATTCTATCAATGATAGCTCCTTCATGATTGCTTTGAAAGCATTCACTTTTAATTTCTAATGAATCACAATACTCTGTAATCATCTGAACAAGATCTTGGTATGTTTCATAACCATAGATAGAAGGTTCTCTTATTCCAAGAAAATTTAAATTAGGCCCATTTATAATTAGTATTTTATTCATGATTTTTCCTCCTAATTTCTTTGTAAATCTGTGTAAATCTTCTATTATCTGTAGCAACCACATAATCTGCTAATTCTAGATAGGTATCTTCTCGCTCTTTCATCATTGAAATAATTTTTTCACGAATTGGAGCACCTTTGAGCAGTGGTCGTTGTTGATCTCCTGATAATCTTTTTTCTAATGTTTCTGGTCTTGCCTTTAAATATACAATGGTACCTAATTGTTTTAACAATACACGATTTTCTTCTCGCATAGGAAGTCCCCCGCCTACAGAAATCACACATTTATCCTACATGTTTTCCAATATTTTTTGAATGGTTTGTGTCTCTAAATCCCGAAAATAAGACTCACCTTTTTCTTCAAAAATATTACGAATAAAGGTCCCTTCTTGCTTTTCAATTAATTCATCTGTATCAATCAGTTGATATCCATACTTTTTGCTTAAAAATCTTCCAAGACTAGATTTTCCAGATCCCATAAATCCAATGAAGATATAATTTCCCATCAAGTATTCATCTCCTTTTTCATTGTTTCTAATATCTCATCTGCTAATTCTTTGGATACTTTTACATGATTCCATAATTCAAATGCTGCAATCCCTTGATATAAAAGCATTTTCAGACCGTTATAGGCTTCAGCACCTGCCTCTTTACATTTTTCCATAAATTTTGTTGTGCCTGGATTAAAGATAATATCAATTCCTTTGTCCACCAATTTATAAAATTCATCTTCCTCAATTGGCGCTTGGTCTATATTAGGAAAGAGTCCTACACTTGATGTCTGTATAACTGCATATTTCCCTTTTGGTATCTTCGTATAATCTTGTATTTGGTATGGTATAACAATATCACCAAAAGAATGATTCACTTCTTCTGCTAAAGCTTCTGCTTTTTCCAAGGTTCTATTTAATAGATAAATTCGTCTGGCTCCACGACTGGCGCATAAATATGTAATCGCTTTGGATGCACCTCCTGCTCCAATAATTATAATATCATTGGCCTTAAGAATCACGCCTTCATCTATTAATTGTCTTTCAAGTCCTATAATATCTGTATTATAACCACAATACCCTCCTGGAACTGCTACTAAAGTATTCACTGCTCCAATGCTCTCTGCCAAGGGATCTATTTGCTTTAAATAAGGAATTACATTGCATTTATGTGGCACTGTAACATTAAGCCCTAAAAATCCCAAAGCCACAGCTCCCAAAATTGCATTCTCTAATTTATGAGGATCCACATCAAAAGCAGTATACACCAAGTTCATCCCCATTTTCTGTGCGATTGTGTTATGAATTAGTGGCGAAAGAGAATGTTCCACCGGCTGTCCAATCAAACAACATAACTTTGTTTTTGCATTCATATCTTACCCTCTGTTTCTCTTTTTCAAATAAAAATATAGTACAATTTTCTCTAATTTTCTTTTTAAAACAATCTGTATTTCTTCTGAAGGATGAATTGGCTTTACTAAAAAAGTATATAATCCCACTTTATTTGCTCCAAAAACATCTGTAAACAACTGATCTCCTACAAAACAAGTTGTTTGTATTGATGTTTTCATTTTATATACAGCTTGAATATATTGTGCCTTAAAAGGCTTGTTTGCTTTATAAATATAATCTGAATGCACTGCATCTGCAAAGGGTTTCACCCTATCTTCTTTGTTATTAGAAATTAGACATGTTGCAAATCCAATATTTCTTAATAATTCGAAAAATTCAATTGCTTTTGTATCCGCAGGCGCTCCATGCTGTGCAAGCGTATTATCCACATCAAATAACAACCCTCTTATTCCTTGCTCGTACAATTTTGCATAGTCAATTTCATATGCTGAATCCACATATTCTTTTGGATAAAATTTATTAAACATATAACCTCCAAGAAATTCTTTTGTTAAAATATATAATAATCAAGCCCCATTTATAGGGGCTTAATTATTATTCTAAAACTTTTTTTAATTCATTCATAAATGTATTTACATCTTTAAATTCTCTATATACTGACGCAAATCTAACATAGGCAACCGCATCTACTTCTTTTAATTTATTCATAACCAATTCCCCAATAATTGTAGTTGGGATTTCTTTTTCATCCATATTAAAAATAACAGTTTCTATCTCATCTACTAATCTAGTAATTGTATTCATAGAAACCGGTCTTTTATGACAGGATCTTATAATTCCATCTTGAACCTGACTTCTCTCATAAGGTTCTCTATTATTGTCTTTTTTAATTACAACCATTGGAACAGTTTCAACTTTTTCATAAGTCGTAAATCTCTTTCCACATTCGTCACACTGTCTTCTTCTTCTTATGGAACTATTATCTTCAGCAGGTCTTGAATCTATTACTTTTGTATTTTCTTCATTGCAAAAGGGACATCTCATCGTTAATCCTCCATTTTCACTTGTATAGCCTTTGATTAATTCGATTATAATTTGTATTTTATATTACGTCAACCATTCCTGAGAATTCAACCTCAAAATAAAAAATCCCTCTCAACCTAACATTGAGAGAGATTTATTAATCCTCTATATCATTCATTGCATCTGTATAAATCAAATTATATAATTTATTCACATAAAAACTAAAATCAATGCCAATACTAGAAATTCCATCAATGGTAAGGTATTTAAAATCTTCATCAGGAATTCCCCAAGATACAATATCATAATTATTCATATCTGGAATTAATGCAATTAATTCTATAAATTCTTGTTCTGGAATATTTGTCGTAATTTCCTTCATAAAAGTTTCAACCAAATCAATCAAGGTAATAACATTAATTGTTTTTAATTGATCAAATATTATATTTACAACTTTTCTCTGTCTTTCTGTTCTGTCAAAATCTCCATTCCCTACATATCGAAATCTTGCATATGCCAAAGCTTGTTTTCCACTTAAGTGTTGAAAACTTCCATCTGCATAGGTTAAATAATCGCTAAATTCATCACATCCTAGTAATAAATTACTTGCATGTATATATTGATTACACCAATACAGCTCTTCTTCTTGCACATCTACATCAATACCACCCATGGTATCAATTGCTTCCATAAAAGAATAAAAATCCACAGTAATATACTTATCTACTTGAATAGAAAAATTATATTGTAATGTTTCTATTAATAATTCCATTCCACCATATGCGTATGCCGCATTTATTTTATCATAATATTCTTTTTGGGGAATATATACATATAGATCTCTTAAAAACGAAGTCGCCACAATTTTTTTGGTATTAGAATTAATTGAAACCAACATCATGGTATCTGAGCGACCAGTTCCGCCAGATTCTCTGGTATCCGAACCTACTAAAAGCACATTATAGACATCATCCAACTTTTCATCTTCAAAGCCTAATTCTGCTAATGCTTTTTGTGCTTCTAATTGATATTCATTTAACTCCTCTATAGATGTATCTGCACTTGTTTCTTCTGGTACTTCAGGTGTTACATCTTCTATTGCGCTTTCCGTTTCTTCCAGTACTGTATATCCCTCAAAATCCAATTCTTGTCTATTTGTTTGTGATACAAAATACCATAAACTTCCAAATACAATTAGAACTGCAATTAAAAAAGTACCCAACACAATTGATACACTAAGAGTAATTACTTTTCTCAAACGACTTTTCTTTTTTTTCTTCTTAGTGGACTTTGGTCCTACTTTATCAGCCATACAGTTCCTCTACCCCCATAAATTCTCTGGGTAAGTTCCATTTGTAATAAGACTACGTATAGAATTCACAACAACAGGCTTGTCTTCTTTATATGTTACCCCAAACCATTTTCCATCTGTTTCCAATACTTTAACTTTTGATTTTCCCTCATAAACAAGCTCATCTATTACCATTGGTAATAAATATTCTTTTTTCAAGTCATCTTCTTCTATCTTCTCTAAAAATGTTATAAATCTATCTTCTAATTCCTGGAAAAATTCCGGTGTTAATCCCCACATATTCATAGAAACATGCGTATTTAATTGTGCTTCTTCTTCACATCCATTAGGATCATGTATTACTTTTCCATTTACTTGTCGAATTCCAGAAGTCTCACATACACGTTCGAGATATCCATCATCCCCCACTACACAAATTCCTCTTGTAACTGTTCCATTTTCACTTAGTGTATTTCCCAAATGAAAACCTGCCATACAAAAATCAAGTTTTTGACTAGATTCTGCCATTTGCATAAGTTCTTTTTGAATAATAGTAAAGGCTTTTGCTCCGTAAAAATCATCTGCATTAATGACTGCAAAAGGTTCTTTTACAACATCCTTACACATAAGAACTGCTTGTCCAGTTCCCCAAGGTTTACTACGCTGTGCTGGTGCCTGAAATCCCATTGGAAGTGCTTCTTTTTCCTGAAAAACATATTCTACATCTATTACTGATTCAATTCTTTTTCCAATAATTTCTTTAAAATCTTCTTCAATATCTTTCCTTATAATAAATACAATTTTATTAAATCCTGCCTTTTTTGCGTCATAAATGGAATAATCCATTATAATTTCTCCATTAGGACCCATTTTTTCTAACTGCTTAATTCCTCCTCCAAATCTACTTCCAATTCCTGCTGCCATAATTACTAAAGTAGTGTTCATCATTTACCCCTTTTATATATTATTTTGTTGCATATATTGTATCAATTAACATTTGTGCATTTGTTTTGTAATCAGGTACCAATACACTTTGATTTGCACCATTTAAATTTACAACCTGACTTGTACTAGTATCATCAAAAGGCACTCTCTGTGAAACAATTTCATAATCCAAATACACCAATGCATTTCCTATAAGATCCCATATTTCATCATTTTCCATATTGGATACCAAATTAGGTAATGCCTGCTCTACAAATGAATTTATTTCAGCAACATTCAATGATTGTGCCTTTTCAAATAATGCTGAAAGTATTTTTCTCTGCCTATTGGTTCTTTCATAATCAGAATTTCCCACATATCTAATTCTAGCATAAGCTACTGCTTGTGCTCCATTTAAATTCACAGTTCCAGCAGTTGATAAATAATAATCATCTGGATTATATCCACCCTCATATTTGCTCATTTCCAAAATATATTTATTCGCCACTGTTATTTCTTCTTGGGATATCTCCATGGGCACGCCACCCGCCGCATCAATAA
>JBFHFI010000156.1:0-5739 GCA_041583675.1 Butyrivibrio sp.
AGAATAGAAGCGCAACAACGATTTTTGAAATCTGCTGCCAAGAAAGCAATTAGCTTGCAGTTGCCTGCATTAATAAAACAAGCATATTCTTATATTGATACAAATATAACCATTTCAAATGTATTAAGTTTAGCAGGTGATATTGTTGGATTTTCTCCTGACAACATAAATATGAACACTTTACCAGGAATAGAAACACCTTTAGAAGGATTGTCATTTTATATTCCTGATGAAGAAGGCATTAAAAACATGGTAAATACTATGTACGGCCTTACACCAAATAATTCACTAACGAATTAATGGTAATATACTCAATTGAAAGGCGGATTATTAAATGAAACATTTTACAAAAGTATTCTTTATTTCATTATTGATATTTTCTCTTGTGTTATCAACGGGAATTTTCACATATTTAAAATTCTTTTCACCTCAAAATATTGCTATAGAATTACCAGATAAAGATTATCAAACAGATGATGAAGACGAAAAAACAGATTTTGAAACTCCTTTGGAAAAAGCCATGAGTGAGAGTAAGCGTATTAATGTTTTGCTTGTAGGATTGGAAGGATCAAGGTCGGATACAATAATGCTTGCAAGTTTTGACAGGAAAAATAAGGAAGCTAATATTATATCAATTCCAAGAGATACATATTATCAAAGAGAAGGATTTTTAAAATATGCCGACACTCAGAAAATAAATGCTATATATGGCATGGAGGAAGATGGGATAAAGTCACTTGTTAAAGCAGTTGAAAATCTCACCGGTCTTACAATAGATAATTATGCAACAATTGATTATGATGGAGTAAGAGCAGCGGTTGATGCCATAGGTGGTGTTGAAGTTGATGTTCCATTTCATATGAGATATACAGATCCTTATGCAAATCCTCCATTGGATATTAATATATCCCCAGGCAAGCAAATTATATATGGTGATAAAGCAATGGAATTTTTAAGGTTCAGAAAAACAAATTATGAAGGATATTCCGGATATTATAATGGAGACTTAGGAAGGATACAAGTACAGCAGAAATTTATAAAATCAGCTATAAATAAAACTTTAAGTTTTAAACTTCCAAGTGTTATAAGCGCAGTTTATCCATATATTAATACAGATTTGACAATCACAGATTTGCTAAGCATTGGAAAGGATGCTATAGGGTTTTCAATAGATAATCTTGAGACTGCAACTCTTCCTGGAACGGATAAAATGATGGCGGGTGTATCTTTTTATTTTGCTGACGGTGAAGAAATGATAAAGCTAGTATATGATTTATATGACGTGAATCTTTCTGCCTATGCAGACAAAGAGGACATGGCAGCTGCAAAAAATTAATTCTAAAAAGATTCTTCCAAATCAAAAGTAAGAGAAATAGTTTTGAGTATGAGAAGAATCTTTATTTAATTCTTAATTAAATATGGAGGGATTATGATTTGTAAATCAAAACCATTGTGTGTAGGGGACAAAGTCGCTGTAATTGCACCTTCTTCAGCCACTGATTTAGAATCTGTGGAAAAAGGAGAAAAACGAATTAAAGCTCTTAGACTTAACCCGGTAATGTTTCCAACTTGTTATACAAATTATGGGCACCTTTCAGCACCAGATGAAGTGCGGGCAAAGGATATTAATGATGCCTTTAGAGATGAAAATATTAAAGGAATTATATGCCTTCGTGGAGGCTATGGAACTCCCCGCATTCTTAATATGCTTGACTATGATATGATTAAGCATAATGCAAAAGTATTTGTAGGTTTCAGTGATATTACGGCGTTGCATGTGGCATTTAATCAAATATGTCACATGGCAACATTTCATGGACCTATGGCAACATCAAACTTTGGCAAAATCAAAGAAGACAAAGTAGAATTTGATTTATATACCTACGAAAGTTTAATAAAAAATATATTTACAAATGAACCCATAGGCATTTATAAAAATCCCAATGATGAAAATCTAAAAAGTTTTTGTGAAGGAAAGGCAGAAGGAGAAATTATTGGTGGCAATCTTACATTGCTTGTTTCAACCATGGGTTCAAAATATGAAATAGATACAAAAGGTAAAATATTGTTTATTGAAGAAGTTGGTGAACCAATATATAAAATTGACAGAATGCTTACAACCTTGGCTTTGGCAGGGAAATTTGACCAGTGTGCAGGTGTTATTCTTGGAAATTTTGTAAATTGTGAAAGGGAAAAGAAGGCATATGAAGGTGGTTTGGATTTGACATTAGAAGAAGTTATTAAAAATACAATTGTTCCATATGGCAAGCCTATAATTTATAATTTCAAAGCAGGACACAGTTTTCCACAGCCTACAATTGCTTTTGGAACTTGGGTTAAAATAGATGCTGGGCATTGTGAAATAATATTTACCCAAAGCGGAACGAGATAATTTAAGAATTACCAGATTACAATAATTATCAGGAGAAATCAAATATTATTATAAATAATTCTAAAATGAAAATTGTTTATTCTAGGAGGTATAGTGGATATTCAAAAAAGAATTAATGAAATATATGAGGAACTAGTTGAAATAAGAAGAGATTTTCATAAAAATCCTGAGCTTAGCCAATATGAATTCAGAACACAAAAGAAAATCCAGGAATATCTAGATGCTTGGGGAATAGAAAATTATCCATGTGCACAAACAGGTGTAGTTGGAATAATAAGAGGAAATACAGATGGAAAAACGGTTGGCTTAAGAGGAGATATCGACGCCCTTCCTATACTTGAAAAGAGCAATCAGCCCTATTGTTCTGTAAATGCTGGAGTAATGCATGCATGCGGCCATGATGCTCATACTGCAATACTTTTAGGCGTTGGTAAAATAATGAAAGAATTGTCTCAAACAAAGGATTCTTTTAGTGGTAATGTGAAGCTTTTCTTTCAACCAGCCGAAGAAACTATCGGCGGGGGCGAAAGAATGGTTAGGGAAAACTGCATGGTGAATCCAAGTGTTGATTATGTTTTGGGACTTCATGTAGTTCCATACATAGATGCAGGAAGAGTCGAAATTAAATACGGAAAATTAAATGCATCAACAGATTCAATTAAAATAGTTATAGAAGGGAAAGCTGCCCACGGAGCATATCCAGACAAAGGAATTGACTCAATAGTAATAGCTGGTAATGTTATTACATCTTTACAAACAATTGCAAGTAGAAATACATCTCCTTTAAATTCAATTGTTATATCCCTAGGCAAAATTTCAGGTGGAGTAAAGGATAATGTAATAGCTGATGAAGTTGTAATTACAGGTACACTTCGAACATTAGACGATGAATCGAGAAATTATACAAAAATAAGGATTGCAGATGTTGTTAAAAACATTGCAGTTGCCTATGGTGGCCACGGTAGCACAGAATTCTATGAGGGTTATAAATTTCTAATTAACAATGATGAAGTGGTTGACGTAATAAAAGAAAATGCAGAAAGAATTCTTGGGACAGAAAATGTAGTGCACAAGGAGTTTCCAAGCCTTGGGGCAGAAGATTTTTCATATTTTTCAGATGCTGCAAAAGGAGCTTTCTTTCATTTAGGTTGTGGTAATATGAAAAAAGGAATTACTTCTTTTTTACATACGGAAAATTTTGATATTGACGAAGAATGCCTGAAGACAGGAGTACTATTACAGGTGCAAAATGTTTTGTCTCTATTAAACAAATAACTTATAGAATAAATTTGATAATATTCCTTGATACAGTTAAGGTTTTTGTTTTTTGATTGATTTTAGCATGAATATAATAATAAGCGGAGGAGAAAATGAAAGTATTTATAAGTGTGGATATAGAGGGAATCACTGGGGTAACAGCCTGGAGTGAAACAACATTGGGAAATTCAGATTACCTCCAATCTGCTGTGCAAATGACAAATGAAACTGTTGCTGCATGCGAAGGTGCAATTGCTATGGGTGCAAAAGAAATTTTTGTTAAAGATGCTCACGATTCAGCTAGAAACATAGACATCACAAAGCTTCCTAGGTGTGTAAATCTAAGTAGAGGATGGACGAATAGTCCCGATTCAATGGTAGCTGGAATAAATGAAACATTTGATGCTGCAATATTTATTGGATATCATTCAGGAGCAGGTACAGATGGAAGCCCATTATCCCACACCATGGACTTAGGTAGTAACCACATAAAAATAAATGGCGAAATAGCATCGGAATTTACAATTCATTCATATATTGCAGCAAATTATGGTGTACCCGTAGTATTTTTAAGTGGAGACAAAATGCTTTGCGAAAAAGCAAAACAATTCAATCCACACATAGAAACTCTAGCAGTAAAAGAAGGAGATGGCGGTGCAACAGTTAGTGTCAATCCAGATTATGCATGTGAATTGATAAAAGAAGGGGTAAAAAATTCTCTTAAAAAAATCTCAGCATGCCGAATAACCATTCCTAAAAAATTTGAAGTTGAAATAAATTACAAAGAACATAAACAGGCTAAAAAAGCTTCATATTATCCTGGGGTAACTCAGATAGGACCTTACACAGTTTTGTTTACTGCAAAAGACGTAAATGAATTTGCAACGACAATAATGTTTATACTATAATTAGAATAAAGAATACTATTAACGGGAGACTATATGTTAGAAAAAGGTCAAATAAAAGAAGTTGAAATAATAGATTTAAATCACACAGGTCAAGGAGTTGCAAAAATCGATAATTTTGTTGTGTTTATTGAAAAAGCAATAGAAGGTGACCTGGTTGAAATTGAAATAATAGAAAAAAAGAAAAATTTCGCTATTGGAAAAATTTTAAAAATAATAAAAGCTTCAAAAAACAGAATCGAACCTTCCTGTCAATACTTTTATGAGTGTGGTGGATGCCAATTAATGCATATGGATTACAGCTCACAGCTCGTTTACAAGAAAAATAGAGTTATTAGTGAGCTTAAAAGAGCATCGGTAAATATGGAAGGATTGAACGCAAATGATACAATTGGAATGGAAAATCCATTTAAATACCGCAATAAAACAGCCTTCTCTGTTGCTAAAATAAAGAATCAAGTTGTAATTGGACCCTATGAAGATGGTACATACAACACAGTTGACATAATGGGTTGCAAGATTCAAAGTGAAGAAGCCGATAAGGCGGTTAGATGTTTCAAAAAGTTGATGGTAAAATACAACGTTGAACCTTATAACAAGAAAACAGGCACAGGTACGGTGAGACATATTGTAATCAGAAACAACATACAAAATGAGTTAATGTTTATAATTGTAACTTCAAAGTACGATTTTCCTAACAAAGACAGTATAGTAAATGATCTGAAATCTCAAGTTAAAGAAATTAAAACAATAGTTCAAAATATAAATAGCAAAAATACTAATATTGTCATGGGTTATAGAAACATTACTTTATTTGGAGAAGGAACAATAACAGATAGCATTAAAGATTTAACTTTCAGTATTTCACCAGAGACATTTTTTCAAGTAAATTCTCAACAAACTGAGAAACTCTACAGTTCAGCAATAGAGTATGCAAATTTAAATAAAGATGACATATGCTTTGATATTTATTGTGGAATAGGTACTATTTCACTAATGGCTGCAAAATATGCTAAAAAGGTATATGGAGTAGAAATAGTCGAACAATCTATTATTAATGCAAAGGAAAATGCGAAATCAAACCATATGAGCAATGTAGAATTTATATTTGGTTCAGCAGAAAAAATATTACCACAATTATATAACAAAAATATAAACGCAAATATTGTTATAGTAGACCCTCCA
>JBFHFI010000157.1:0-5674 GCA_041583675.1 Butyrivibrio sp.
ATATAATATTATACGTATATTAATTATTATAATCCAGAAAGGAATAAATATGAAATTAAATATAAAAGGTGGTGTAATTGCTGCTCAGGGTTTTCAAGCAAATGGTTTAAATGCAGGAATTAAAAATAATTTAAAAAAAGATATGGCATTAGTATATAGTGAGGAGCCTTGTATTGCAGCAGGAGCTTTTACAACCAATAAGGTAAAGGCCGCTCCTGTAAAATGGGATAGTGAGGTTATAAATCAATCAGAAAATGTGCATGCTATTGTTATAAATAGTGGAGTTGCAAATGCATGTACTGGACAAGAAGGATATGGATATTGTGTAGATATGGCAGAATCAGTGGGAAATGAACTTGGAATTGCTACTAATTCAGTGTTAGTTGCTTCCACAGGTGTTATTGGAAAACAATTGCCAATGGATATTATTAAAGAAGGAATCAAACAATTACCAAAAGGGTTGGGTTCTGATATTACCAAGGGATCTTTGGCAGCAGAAGCTATTATGACAACAGATACCAAGCTTAAAGAAGTTGCCGTGGAAATTGAAATAGATGGAACCAAAGTTGTAATTGGAGGAATGTGTAAAGGATCTGGTATGATTCATCCCAATATGGCTACGATGTTGTGTTTTATTACAACTGATTGTGTAATTCAGAAAAGTCTATTGTCAAAAGCATTAAAAGAAATTGTGGATGAAACATTTAATATGATTTCTGTGGATGGAGATACATCTACAAATGATTCTGTATTGGTTCTTTCAAATCAACTTGCTGGCAATATGATGATCGATAAAGAAGATGAGAAATATCAAAAATTCTATGATGCCCTTTATTATATTATGGAAGAATTGTCTAAGATGATTGCAGGAGATGGAGAAGGTTGCACATGTCTTTTTGAAGTGAGTGTTATTAATGCAAATTCTAAAAAAGATGCAAAAACACTTGCAAAATCAGTTGTGACCTCGAGTCTTACAAAAACAGCAATTTATGGACATGATGCTAACTGGGGAAGAATTTTATGTGCAATGGGATATTCAGAAGCAGAATTTGATCCTGATCAAACAGATATATGGTTTGAAAGTGTACATGGGAAATTACAAATTGTTGAAAATGGAAGATCTACAAATTATAGTGAAGAGTTAGCTACAAAAATTTTAACTTGTGAACACGTAACAGCAATTTGTGATTGTAAAATTGGAAAATATGATGCGAAAGCGTATGGATGTGATTTGACCCATGCTTATATAGATATCAATGCAGATTATAGGTCTTAAATAGGAGGGGAAAATGCATAATATAGAAAATGAATTAGCAAAAGCTGAGGTGTTAATAGAAGCCTTACCTTATATTCAAAAATTTAACCGTAAGATTATTGTAATTAAATATGGCGGTAGTGCTATGGTAGATGAGGAATTAAAAAGGAAAGTAATTGAAGATGCAGTTCTTTTGAAATTGGTAGGATTCAAACCAATTATTGTACATGGTGGTGGAAAAGAAATAAGTAAATGGGTAGATAAGGCTGGAATGGAAACGCAATTTATCAATGGATTAAGGGTTACCGATGCTGCAACCATGGAAATTGCAGAAATGGTTCTTAGTAAAGTGAATAAAAACTTAGTTTCTTTGATAGAACAATTAGGTATAAAAGCAGTTGGAATCTCAGGTAAAGATGGCGGGATGCTTAAGGTAAATAAAAAATTATCAGAGGGTAAGGATATTGGATTTGTTGGAGAAGTAAAAGATGTAAATCCTCAAATTATTCATACATTATTAGAAAATGATTTTTTACCAGTGATTTGCCCAATTGGAGTTGATGATCATTATCAAACACATAATATTAATGCAGATGATGCAGCATGTGCAATTGCAAAAGCAGTAAATGCAGAAAAATTAGTTTTTCTAACAGATATCGAAGGCGTATATAAGGATAAAGATGATCCAAAATCTTTGATTTCAGAATTGGATCTGGATGAAGCAAATGCACTTATTACAGAAGGATATGTTGGGGGAGGAATGCTTCCTAAATTACATAATTGTATTGATGCCATTGAAAATGGAGTATCAAGAGTACATATCATGGATGGAAGAATTGCACATTGTATACTTCTTGAAATATTCACTAACAAAGGAATTGGGACTGCAATTTTAAAAGAGGGAGCAGAAAGATTTTATAATGGAGACAAAACAAATAATTGAAGATATAGAAAATAATGTAATACATACCTATAATCGATATCAAATAGCACTTGATCGTGGAGAGGGTGTATATTTATATGATGTAGAAGGAAAAAAATATCTTGATTTTGGAGCAGGAATCGGAGTTTTTGCTTTGGGATATCAAAATGTTGATTTTAATAATGAAGTAAAAGCACAGATTGATAAATTGATTCATACTTCAAATTATTTTTATAATGAACCAACGGCAAAGGCTGCAAAAAGATTAATTCAAGCATCAGGGATGTCAAAAGCTTTTTTTACAAATAGTGGTGCAGAAGCCATTGAAGGTGCTTTGAAATTAACCAAAAAATATGGGAATGAAAAAAAAGGGCCAGGTCATTATGAAATTATTGCTATGAAACATTCTTTTCATGGAAGAACTATTGGGGCAGTATCTGTTACAGGAAACGCACATTATAGAGAGTCTTTTGAACCACTTGTTCCAGGAGTATCTTTTGCAGAATTTAACAATTTTGAAAGTGTAAAATCTTTGGTTACAGATAAAACCTGTGCAATTATTCTTGAAACAGTGCAAGGAGAAGGTGGAATACATCCTGCAACGGAAGAATTTTTGATGGGGGTAAGAGAACTCTGTGATCAAAAAGATATTTTGTTGATATTAGATGAAATTCAATGTGGTATGGGACGAAGTGGGCATATGTTTGCTTTTCAAAAATTTAATATACAACCAGATATATTGACAAGTGCAAAAGCTTTGGGATGTGGAATTCCAGTAGGAGCATTTATCGCTTCTGAAAAAGTGGCGCAAACATTAGTTGCGGGAGATCATGGAACTACTTATGGAGGGAATCCTCTAGCAACGGCGGCAACAGCTATTGTATTTGATTTGTATGAAAAAAATAAAATACTTGAAAATGTAAATGAAGTTGGTGCATACTTGTATCAGAAAATTGAGAACTTAATGGAGTCATATCAAATAATTACAGAACATAGAGGCGTGGGATTGATTCAAGGGATTGAATTTAATAAGCCTGTAAATGCAATTATAGCAACTATGTTAGAAATGGGATGTGTTGTGTTTGCAGCAGGAACCAATGTAATTCGATTTGTTCCTCCATTAATTATTTCGAAAAATAATGTTGATGAAATGATTAGTATTTTACAGAAAGCAATTGATCAGAATTCACAAGAAGCATTATAGACTGGAGTGAAAATGAAGAAACTAGCGTTAATATTAATGTTTACAATGATTTTGGGATTAGTTAGTGGATGCCAGATAGAATATTCGGAAGATGACACATTGGAATTTAAAGAAACAGAGACAGAGGCAGAAAATAATGTGATTCAAGTTGCTTATTATAATGATGCATATACAGCCTATTATGAATACTGTAAAGAATCCTTTGAAAATTATGAGGATAATGTAACCATTAATCTAGTATTGATGGATCAAGATGAATATTTAAATACAATTGTAGCTGATTCAAGTGCAGGTCAAAATATAATGGATGTTTATATGTTGAATAATAGTGACATTGGAACTGCATATTTAGCGGGAGTTGCATTAAAGAATACAAATACGGATTTTTCGACAGAAGAATATAGTCAGAAAGCATTGGATGCTTGTTCTTATGGAGGGAATTTAATAGGATATCCTCTAGGTTATTCAACAACATTTTTAATCTATAATAGTGATATTGTTGGAGATGAAGATATTAGTACTATTGCAGATATTGAAGAATATTCTACAATTGCAGATTTTTCTATTGATTCTGCAGCCAATGTGGAAAACGTATTTAAGAGTAGTTTATTGGACTTATATATAAATTATGGATTTTTTGGAACTAGTTTTAATATAGGTGGTCAATATGGAGATGATAATACGATATTAAGTATTAATAATGAAAATGCCATAGAAGATGTACAAAACTATTCCGATTTAATTGAATATTTTAGTATTGATAATAGTACGACATATGACACATGCATAACTAATTTTTTAAATGGAAAAATAGTATTTACTATTATGTCAACAGATTCAATATTGGATTTGACAACATCTGAGATTAATTATCAAATTGAAGAATTTCCAGATTATAATGATGAAAGCGAAACATCTCCATTATCAATTACTTCTTCGTTGGTTGTAAATCCATATTCAACACAGCAAGAATTATCACAAAAATTTGCTTGGTATGCAACATATGCAAAAGCTGTGACATTATATGAATATGCGGGCACGTTATCTGCTAAAAAAGGAATGATTTATGATGACTATAAATTTGAGGATATTTATGAATCTTATGAAAAATCGACACCAAAAAACAAGCTTTTATATGGAGAACAAATATATCCATTATTGGAAATTGCTTTGCATAATATTGTAGAGGGTGAAGATCCAGAAGAAGAATTTGATAGTGTGGAGTCGTATATGAATGATCAAATACAGTGAGTTTATGGAACTGTAAAAATAAGTTTGAGTAATAGAACCTGTATCACTGAAAAAGGATACAGGTTTTAATTTTTTTGAGTGTATTTTATTTTTTGTTTTTATTTTTATGGAATTCATAATTATATAATAGAAATTTAAGTTGTGTTATGTATTATAATTATGTAAAATATAACTATGCATAAAGGGGTCTCTCATTTAACAAAAAGGAGATTGAATGATGAAAATAAAAGGAATAATCATAATTCTTGTAGGAATATGTGTGGTGCTTACAGGAATATTTTATGTGAAGGATGAAAATAATGCGAAAATAGTAATGGAATCTACAAATCAAGTATTGGAAACGGAAGAAGTTCAGATTACAGAAACAGCAACAGAAGCCGAAACTGTAGTTGTTTATATGTGTGGACAGGTACAAGAGCCGGGAGTCTATACTTTGGAAATGGGATCAAGAGTAGTAGATGGAATTACAGCTGCAGGGGGATTTTCAGAAAATGCAGATACAATAGCAGTGAATCAAGCAGGCATTTTGATTGATGGTCAACAAATATATATCCCCGCAATAGGAGAAAGTTTGCCACCAACAGTAAATAACGAGGGAGATGAACTTGTTAATATTAATATTGCAGATGTGGAGGAATTAATGACATTGTCTGGAATTGGAGAAACAAAGGCAAATAGCATTATTTCATATAGAGAACAAAACGGTGGATTTTCAGATATTTCAGAAATTATGAATATTTCAGGAATTAAAGAAGCATCCTATGAGAAGATAAAAGATTATATTTGTGTTAAATGAAAGGGCGTATATGAGCAAAATTTTAGTAGTGGATGATGAGAAAATTATTGTAAAAGGAATTAAATTCAGTTTGGAACAAGATGATATGGAAGTGGACTGTGCATATGATGGAGAAGAAGCTTTGCAGTTAGCAAAAAATACGGAATATGACATGGTTTTATTAGATATTATGTTGCCTAAAATCGATGGATTAAATGTATGCCAACAGATCAGGGGATTTTCTAATATGCCTATTATTATGTTAAC
>JBFHFI010000158.1:0-5608 GCA_041583675.1 Butyrivibrio sp.
GCTGATTAAGCAGAGTTATATACTGTGGCAGTTTTGACTTATGTTGTTGCCTATTTGAAAAAAATCGGTTTAAAAAATTCAGAATATTCTTAAGAGGTATTTAATGAGAAGCATAAATATAAAACAAAATCAATTAAAGTTGTAACAACAGCTCATATAATAACTAATTTTTTTGCTTTCACGGGTCTCATTTATGAAAATTGGTTTGTTTAGTAGTCCATATTTTTCTAAACTAATTAAAAATAAGTGATTAGAATAAACTTTGTTGTCTCTTATGATGCTTAATCAATAAAAAAGAAACCTTGGAGAATAGGGAATTTGGATTAAATACAATAAGTTGTCTATCTCTAAAGCCGTTTCGGTAAGCAGTTCTGTATTCTGTGCGCTCGTAAGGTGCTGCACAGACCTGCTCCTTTAACGAGGTATGACTATGAAGAAAAAAGTAGTAATAATAGTTGCCATTTCCTTTATTATCTCCATGTTTACAGGTTGCTTAGCGCAAAAAAATCCTGAAATTCTAATAACGAAGACAACAGCTTTAACTGAAACTGAACTAGCTTATTTTAATGGTGATTCGTTTTCAATGGGGAGTATTTGGATATGCGCAATCAATTTTTAAGTTCCCTATATGATAAACCGTCTGATATTAACTTGTACCAAATGTTTTATTGTGGTACTGCTCCAATGAAACAATCAGCGATGATGAATTGGTGGATGTTATGAAAGAACTAGAGATGAGCATTAGTTTAGATGAGATTCCGTAGGTTCGGCGGGGATACCGAAATACTTCCGGCACCATAAGGTGTCTTTCTGTTAGAAATATAAGTCTTGTTTCTGACCAAAGGTTTTGTGTCTGAGATTTTGATTTTATTTGAGATTATTGTGATCTTGAATTTTCATATTGTGATTGTACTTTCAGTTACAACATATTTGCTGTCAATAACAACCTTTATAATGATAAGGAAATACTTGGGAATCTGAATGAAGATCTAAATTGGAGGGGCAGAGGTACACTGCTACATTAACTAAGTCTAAGAAGATTATTACCAAACGAAATGGAGGGAAGCAAACGTGGAAAAAGCATTGAAAAATATTTTATGGATT
The DNA here is from genome assembly GCA_041583675.1 of Butyrivibrio sp. Taxonomy (GTDB): domain Bacteria; phylum Bacillota; class Clostridia; order Lachnospirales; family Lachnospiraceae; genus Eshraghiella. The sequence continues at coordinate 1,105 of JBFHFI010000158.1, forward strand.
TTATTTTTGGCTTTCCTTTTATTAGTTGTACCCAGATTAGCTGGCCTGATTGCAAACTTGTTTGACTACCAAACAATTGATCCCGACGGCGCATATGCCTGGATATCAGTAAGACATATAGGTCAAGCTCTTATTGTTATTATTTTTATTGTAGTTTTAAATATTTTTAAGCCGCGTGAATATGGGTTTGGCTGGGGCAACAAAGAAATCGGGAAAAGATATGTTTTATTCTTTACGCTTATGTTTGGGGCAGGTTCGTTTATTTCGCATTTGCTGGCAATTGCTACCAGTTCGTTTCAACAATTCTCCTATCCCTTAACGGCGAACAATATTATAGGTCAACTAAGTTTCCAGCTTTTATTATCTGGACCGTCAGAGGAACTTATCTTTAGAGCTTTTGCAATCACAATGCTGGGAATTGTTTTAAAGAATCGAGTGTTTAATGAAAAAGTAAGTGCAACCAATATTATTGCTGCAGTTATTTTTGGATTGGCACACATGAGATTTTCTTTTGCGCCCTTCACAGTTGCTTATAATCCTTTTCAAGTAGTCATGGCAATTGTACTAGGATTCTTTTATGGCGATTGTTATGAAAAATCCAATAGTATGTATTACCCCATGATGATGCACAGTATCAGTAACATTATAATGGTGGGTCTCTCTATAATTGCTACATTTATTCTGTTCCATTAAAGGATACCTGTTAAAATGGTAGAAAAAAGGAGTATCTCAAAGTACATGTGAAGATACTCGGCAAATACAATGTAAATAAGAGACCAGAATAGGTTTGTATCATACGGGGGCAGACCAGAGCCACGACATTATTCATTAGCGGTGATGTATTCATCGAAAAATGAGCAATATAAATTATTTTATTAAAGTAGGGTGAAGTTATGAAAAACATCAATAGAATTCCATTTATCGGAATGATTATAATGGCAGTTATATCTTTTTCAAATTTATTTGGGTTAAATATTGCAGGAGTGTCAGTTTTAATTGGAGGAGTATTTTTCTTTATCAATAAAGCACTTGAAAAACAAACATTTAGAGGTAGCGGACTCGACAGAAAAGCGATTGGAATTAATATGAGCGATAGAAAAATTTGGGTTTGGGTTGCTTTACCTTTATTTATGGATGCGCTGAGTATTACAATCGCAAAATTATTCTTACCTGAATTCATAGAGCATATAATTGCAAGGACGGAGGTTTTACTATCGTTTGATAAAATTATTTTATTAGTGTTCCAACTTGCGGTTCTTGCATTAGGAGAAGAAATTGCTTGGCGTGCTTTTTTTCAAAAGCAGCTAAGTAAAGACATTCCATTTGTGCCGGTGCTACTCATTTCATCAGTATTATTTGCTTTTGGCCATTTGGCAGAGGGAAATATTATAATAGTAATATATGATATTTTCTTTGTTTTCATCAATAGTATTTTGTATGGAATTATCTTCTATAAGTCAAATAATGCGTGGATTAGTACAATATCACATTTTAGCGCGAATCTTTTTAGTGTTATTGTCTTAGTATTTCTTAAATAGTATTCTGATAGACATGTTACTATATTTTTATAGCGCCAAAAATATTGTGGATATGTTTCTGTAAACAGACGGCTTGAAAGACATCGGTTGGTCAAACTCCGGCCACGTTGAGACGGTGTTACTGTTGACAAAAAATAGCTAGTGAAGTCAAGAGTTCGGTTGATTTCATTCAAATAATTTTGTGCGTTTCTAGTCTGTAGAAAAAGAAATAGAATATTTTGGCGATTTATCTAAATTCGTTTTGCTAAAATGTTTGAATTGTATAATAAAAGATAATTTATAGATGAATTGCAGGCTTGTAGGCCTGCAATTGTTTTGCATATTGACAGTATTGTCTAATTGTGTTAGACTACCTTTGTCTAAAAGAATTAGACAAAGGAGATTTTATTATGGAAAAATATAAACTTGGTGAAATGGAACAGAGATTCGCAGATATTATTTGGGATAAAGCTCCTATTAAAACTCGAGATCTGATAGAAATATGCGCTGAAGAATTCGAGTGGAAAAGAACGACAACGTACACTATGCTAAAACGCCTTTGCGAAAGAGGAATATTTAAAAGTGAAAATGGAATGGTTAAAATTTTATTAGAAAAAGAAGATTTTCTAGCAGAAAAAGGGGAAGAGTTTTTAGAAGAATCTTTTAAAGGATCTTTGCCAAATTTTCTAGCGGCATTTACTAGACGAAATAAACTGAATGAAAATGAGATTGAAGAAATCCAACAATTAATTGATGGATACAAAAGGGAGGTATAGGCGTGTTAGAGAAAATGTTTTTACAAGTCATTAACATGAGTTATTTAGGAAGCATTGTTATTGTATTCATACTAGCAGCAAGATTGCTTCTTACAAAAGCACCGAAAAAGTATTCTTATATACTGTGGGCAGTTGTTCTCATTAGACTTGTTGTACCGATTTCTTTCGAAAGTATTTTTAGTTTGATTCCAGTAAATCCGACACCTATTCCTAATGATATATTATACGATGCAACACCGCAGATTAATACAGGGATATCATATATTGATCAGGGCATTAGCGGTACGCTTCCAGCATCGGATGTAGGTGCTAGTGTAAATCCAATGCAGGTTTGGATTTTTCTTGGATCATTGCTTTGGATCTCCGGGATTGCTGTTCTCTTAATCTATGGAATTGTATCACTTAGAAGAATAAAAATAAGATTAGAAAATGCAAGCTATGAAAGTGGGAATATTTACAAATCAGAAAATGTAGATACACCTTTTGTATTGGGCTTATTTCAACCCAAAATATATCTACCTTCTGCTTTGTCAGAAAGAGAGAAGGAGTATATAGTACTTCATGAGAAGACCCATATTAAGAGATTTGATCATGTTGTTAGATTTATAAGTTATTTAGTTTTATGTATTCATTGGTTTAATCCTTTGATCTGGATGGCTTTTTGGTTGAGCGGTAAAGATATGGAAATGTCTTGTGATGAATCCGTTATCAATCAATTTGGTCATGGAGTAAAAAAAGAATATTCACAGTCATTACTAAATTTAGCAACAGGAAGAACAAATTACGGTATGGCCCCGCTTGCTTTTGGTGAAGGTGATACAAAAGGGAGAATTAAGAACATTTTGAATTTTAAAAAGCCTGTGTTTGGGTTTATAGGTTTTACTTTTTTTGTTATTATTGTTTTAGCTATAGGGTTATTAACTAACCCAGAAAAAATTGCTTTACCCAACGCAAGTGCCGTTCAAACAATAGAGATGGAACAGTATAATGAAGGATTAAGTCTTGGTCCAATTGTAATATATAATGAAGATAGCATTGAGACGGTAGTGGCAGCATTAAACGGTGCAAGAAAAACCATGGGTTTTTCTACAAATGATTATCCAGTACAAAATAATTACCTTATAGTTAGGCTTAATCAGGAAGCTGAGCGTAGGACTCTTTGCTTATATTCTGAAAATGGGAACTACTATATTGAAGAGCCTTACGTAGGAATATATAAAAGCAATAGATTAAAAAGCGTTGAAATATATAAAGTCTATACGGGGGATAGCATTAATCAAGTCGAAGAAACTACCGGAAACCCAGAATCTGATTTGGCACAAACAGGAGGGGTAGATAATCCAACAAGCATAAGTGTCAATATGAGTGGTGAGTCTACAAATAGCTATTATAAGAATATAGGTTACATTTCTAATTTCGAAAAGTTTGGTGGAACCAGAATTACATTTGATCCAATTGAATGGATAACTTTAGATGACTATGATAGAATTAAAGCTCTTGGAATAGAAGAATCTGATATGCCTAATGGATACTATATTTATAACCTTGAAATTGAAAAATTCGAATATGAAGTGGATGAAAATACGGAGTATAGGTTTATCGATTGGGAAAATAGTTTTGCAAGTAGTGATGCAGACAGATTTCATTACAGCACAAAAGATAAGGAAGAGTTTGTTGAATATTTAAATACTTATACAGATAAAGCTACAAAGGTACCATTCTGGATAACTATCAAAGATGGCGTAGTGCAAATAATTGAAGAACAATATGTCCCTTAAGTTTTACAATTAAAATCAACCTCTTTTTCTGCTGTGTTTGTTAAATTGCATAAGAAGAATATGCACCACATGTGGAGAAGGTATGTTTGATTGAACGGAAGTGTTAAGTAAAATAGGGGGTTATAGGCGATGGTTATTGAGTTGGTTTGTATGTTTTAAGTCTAGAGAAATAGAAAAAGGATTAATTATCAGTAATTAATGGGTTTGAGTTTTGCGAATAGATTTGAAAGTTTAGACAAAAGAGACGATCAAATAACAGAACTCGATAATAAAGATTATTTATGTTTTGAATAGGAGAAAAGGGATGAAAGGTATAAAATTAAGAATCAGTATTATTATAATGGTATTGTTATTGGTGGCAGTGTATTTGATTGTTGAAAATCCTATTGTCTATATGAATAACTCAAAATTGAAACAATCAATAACTTCCATA
>JBFHFI010000159.1:0-5494 GCA_041583675.1 Butyrivibrio sp.
CCCTTCAACATCAAAATATACTGGAAATGTATAGTTCTCTGATTCAATATATGAAGTTGCAGTTTCTATAGACTCTCTTGAACCTAGGGTAACATTTACCATCAAAAATTGAATTTCATCACCATATTCATTGTATGCTTCTTGTAAATCTGGCATTTCTAATTTACATGGTGGACACCAACTAGCCCAAAAATTAACTATAATAGGTTTTCCAATAAATGATGATAACTCCACTTCATTACCATCAATATCCGTTACGGTAAAAGACTCCATTGTTGGTGCTTCTTCCATGGTTTCATCCACAGATACAGTTTCTAATTCGTCATCCACATATTGTGGTAACAATTGATCATATAATATATAGCTTCCACCAATTAATATTGTAAAAGCAGCCACTGCCAAAATTATTTTCAAATATTTATTCATACTGTATTTCCTCCTAAAAACTTAACAATCTCAAAAGATATCCAAGACCTCCTGTCATCATAAAGATTCCTACAATAATCAAGAAAATTCCAGAAATCCAATTAATGATTTTATAATGTTTTTTAATAAAATCAAATGTTCCTTTTAATCTGCTAATTAATAGAGCACTTATTATAAATGGAATTCCCAATCCCATGGAATAGACTACTAACATAAGAATTCCATGTAAAACAGATCCCGTTTGTGATGCTAATAAAAGTGCTGATCCAAGAAAAGCACCCACACATGGTGTCCAACCTATTGAAAAAACAATACCAAAAATAACGGTTCTAATAAAGCTACCATTTTGAACTGCTATTTTCATTTTTTTACTGCCATTCAAAAAACCGATACGAATTAAGCCCGTAAAATTCAAACCAAATATTATAACAATAAGTCCTGTTACCAAATTAATAATCGTTGTGTGATTGCTCAAAAGATTACCTATACTTCCAGCAAAAGCTCCTAAAATAACAAACACAATTGTAAATCCTAGTACAAACCCTATTGCATTTATAAATGTTTTTTTTCTGTCATCTTCTCCACTAGCAAAATACGAAATATAAATCGGCAACATAGGGAGTAGGCATGGGGAAACAAAGGTAATTATTCCCTCTAAAAATAAAATTAAATATTCCATATATTTCTCCTTTTATCCAATATATTCGCAGGCAGCCAATGCCGAAATTGCTCCATCAGATGCTGCAGTAGCCAACTGTCTCACTGTTTTAGTTCTACAATCTCCCGCGGTAAAGATTCCATTTATTTTTGTTTTACAACTTTCAGATGCCATAATATATCCCTGTTTATCAATATCAATAATATCTGAAAATTCTTTATTTTCTGGAACCTGTCCTATTGCAACAAATAATGCTGCAACTTCTACATCTCGAGTTTCTTTTGAAATTAAATTTTCAATTGTAATTGAAGTTAATTTATCTTCACCATTTAAACTCGCGACGGTTGAGTTTAGAACCATCTCAACATTTGGTTTTTCTTTTAATCTTTCAACATTCTTTTCTTCTCCACGAAATTCATCTCTTCTATGTATGAGATATACTTTATTACAATAATTTGATAGAAATGTAGTATCTTCCAAAGCTGTATTACCGCCTCCAACGACAGCAACATCTCTTCCCTTGAAAAAAGCCCCATCACATGTAGCACAATACGAGATTCCTGATCCTGTTAACTCTTTTTCTCTATCAACTCCAAGCTCACGGTTTTTAGCCCCTGTAGCCAATATTACAGTTTTACACTCATATTCGTTTTTCTCCGTGACAACCACTTTAACTTCATCTTTATCTATTATTTTTATTGCTTTTTCAAAAACAAAATCTGTACCCAATTCCATTGCTTGTTCATACATATTTGTTGCAAATTCAAAACCTGAAACATGTTTAATGCCCGGATAATTTTCTATATCTGGAGTATTAATAATTTGACCTCCATATGACATCGCTTCTAATACCAAAACTGTTTTTCCAGCCCTCACTCCATAAATTGCTGCACTTAAACCGGCAGTTCCTGCTCCCACAATTACAATATCATACATTATACTTCCTCCTTTATTTTAATATATCCTATGTTTTACACAAATAAATTCACATTTGATTCTTCTGCATCTCCTAAATAAGATGCAACTCCTGCATATTCTACTCCATCAATGATTTCTTCCTTTGTTATTCCCATAATATCCATTGACATTGTACAAGCTACAAGCTTAATTCCACTTTCCATTCCTTTTTTCATTAACTCTTCTAATGAATCTACATTTTTATCTTTCATAACTTTTTTCATCATTACAGTACCCATTCCGCCCATGTTCATTTTAGAAATCTTTAATTTCTTTGTTCCCTTTGGCATCATAGTTCCAAACATTTTATCAATGAATGTTTTTTTAACCTTTGGAGAATCTGATTTTCTAAGTGCATTCAATCCCCAGAATGTAAAGAACATTGTAACAGGTCTTCCCATTGCTGCAGCTCCATTTGCAATAATAAATGCTGCTAGCACTTTATCAAGGTCGCCACTAAATACAACTAATGTCTTTCCTTGTGGTAATTCCGCAATAGTTTGTGCCTGACCTGTTTTACATGAATCTGTTCCTTTTTTGATATATACGATATTTTCTTTGTTCTTTCTTTCAACTTTCATTAAAGTATTTCCTGTTCTTCTACACCATGCATCTATATCTTTTGAAAATCCCATATCTGTAGCAGATACCTGAAGAATCTCTGATGTTTTCATAGTACTAATTGTTTCATTTACTTTCATAATTGGTCCTGGGCATTGCAAACCACAACAATCCAAAACTTTCATCGCTTGATCTATTACAAGATTACCTTCGCTTGATTTTGAATCTTCGTTCACAACATTCACCTCAATTTCTGTTAAATCATCCATATGGTGCATTGATTTATAAAATGATGTACCACCTGCTAATACCGCTACCTTATCAAATCCATTTTGCATTAAAATTCTAGCCACATTATAAGAACGAACACCAATTGCACAATATGTAATAATTAATTTATCTTTATCTAATTCACCTAATCTCTTACGTGTTTGACCAAATGGTATATGATAAGAACCCGGAATTGAAAATACCAATCTTTCCATTTCTTCCGTAACATCAAGTACAATAAAATCTCTTTGATCTTTTGGAGTCTTTAACATATCATCTAATTCATCCCATGTAACAAAAGATGTTAATCCTTGTATGATATTTTCAGCTACAAATCCCAACATATTTACTGGGTCTTTTGCTGATGAAAATGGAGGGGCATATGCAAGTTCCAATTCTTCTAAATCATAGATCGTTCCTCCCATTTTCATTGTAACCGCAAGAGTATCAATTCTCTTATCAACTCCATCTTGCCCTACAACCTGTCCTCCTAAAATAGCACCTTCTTTATTAAAGATCATTTTCAAAGTAAGTGGCACTGCTCCAGGATAATATCCTGCATGTGATTTCTGGTTAATCAATGCTACAAAATAGTCTTTATTTTTTGTTTGTCCCATTGCTTGAAGTTGTTTTTCATTTAATCCAACCCCTGCTACATCAAGGTCAAATATTTTTGCTACAGATGTTCCCATGGTTCCATTGTATTTTTTTTGCTCTCCTGATAAATTATCTGCAAGTATTCTAGCTTGCTTATTTGCAGGACCCGCTAACGGTATCATTGTTTTATCTTTCGAAATAAAATTATCAACTTCAATTACATCCCCTACTGCATATATGTTTTCATTTGAAGTTTTTAAATATTCATCAACGATCACTCCGCCCCTTTTGTTAAGAGAAAGTCCAGCTTGTTTTGCAAGTTCACTATTTGGTCTAACTCCTATTGCAAGAATTACAAAATCCGCATATACATTTTTGCCTGAAGTTAATTCAATCTTTGTCGTTCCATTATTATCATGAAATTCTTTAACCCCATCCCCTAGAACCAAATTCACTTTATTCATTCTCATATTTTCATGCAAAAGCATTGCCATCTCATAATCAATTGGTGGCATTACTTGATTTTGCATTTCAATTAAAGTCACTTCCATGCCTAATTCATGTAAATTTTCAGCCATCTCTAATCCAATAAATCCACCACCAATTACAGATACTTTTTTAGGTGTCTTTTCTTCAAAAAACTTCTTAATTACATCTGTATCTGACACTGTCCAAACTGTAAATATATTGTCTGCCTGAATCCCTGGAATACCTGGTTTTAAAGGTGAAGATCCTGTTGCAATAACAAGGTTATCATATGTTTCCTCATATAGTTCTCCTGTTGCAAGATTTTTCACCGAAACCTTTTTTTCCTCCGGATGAATTTGTGTAACTTCATTCAAAACTCTTACATCCACATTAAATCTATTTTTCATTGCCTGTGGTGTTTGTAAAAGTAATGCATCCCTACTTTTAATAACATCCCCTACATAATAAGGTAAACCACAATTTGCATAAGAAATATATTCTCCTCTTTCAAACATTATGATTTCCATAGATTCATCTTTTCTTCTAAGTCTCGCTGCTGTTGTTGCTCCGCCTGCTACCCCACCAATAATTACAGTTTTTTTTGACATAACAATTCTCCTTTGTTATAAATTTAACATATCATTTTGGTTTTATTATATTCTATTCAGACTTTTTTTTCAGTGACCGAGTCACATAAGTAGCATAATTATTACAGATTTTCTTTTTTATAAAGCTTTACACCCACTAACAAGCAGCTTTCCATGTAATTCATATTATTTGCCTTTAGATATTCTATAATCTCAGGACTTTCTGCCCCAGGCTGTATTACTATATATTTAAACGGTTTTTTCAATTCTTTTAAAATTTGTATTCCTTTAGCTGGATGAATACATAAGTCAATAATATCAATCTCTTGTTCAATATCATTAATTGATTCTAGTTCTTTCCCTACACAAAAAACTGTATAATCACTTTCAAGTAAAGCTTGTTTGATCATATATGCGTATTTCGATGTGTTTATCGTATCCCCAACTACTACAAATGTCTTTTCCTGCATTACCTGTTTTAAATCCATATGTACCTCCATATTTGTTTATAATATTATAATTATAACATTATTCTATAAAGAAATCATATAAAAAATAAAAATCATAGTAATCTGCTATGATTTTTATTTTCATATTAGTTATACTACACTAACATTTTAAAATAATCAACTACTTTCAAATACATTCTTCCAGCCTTTGTTGATTTAAAACCTCAATATTTTTTCCTTCTATCTTCAATATTCCCTGTTTTTTCATTTGACTTAACTCTCTTGATAAAGAGGGTCTCGTAACATTTAAATAATCTGCCATATTCTCTCTATTTAACGTATTATATACTTTACCATCTTTGTCCTGATGTTCAATAACATAATATACTATTTTTTCCCTTAAACTCCCTCGTGATAATAATTTCACTTTATTGCTTAATGTAAAAGCTTTTTTAGCAAATAGAAAAAGAATATTATGCATTAATATATTTTTATAACTTTTTTTTACATTTGTTTCTAAC
>JBFHFI010000160.1:0-5346 GCA_041583675.1 Butyrivibrio sp.
ATCATAAAATGTTGGATCTATTGCTCCTACCAATGCAATTGCCTCTTCATTTTCCACTACTATAGTACAATATCCTGAATCTCCATTTTCTAATTTATATACTATATTAGTTGTCCCCGCACTTACCGCTGTTGCCAATCCATTTTCATCAACTGTTGCAACTGTTTTATCCAAAGAATACCATGATACCTCTTCATTGATATCATCTGGAGTCACTACTTGAACATGATACCCTTTTTCAAGGCTCACACTTGTATTTGAGTCTGCCGTTTCTGTTCTTAAAGACAAACCAAAATAAGTAACCACCGCCTGTGCATCTGCAACACCCATAGCACTTAAATTTTCTATATTAAGCGTCCCATCTTCATTTGAAACAAATGCTGCATCTACAGGATTACTCAAAAAACAATGTTCTACAATAATAGAGGGTATTCCTGCTCTCACGCCCTCAGCAATTAATGTATAATAATCTTCATCTGGATAATCTGAATTTGTTCTTGTCTGAACTCCACGATTTGTTAGACCTAATTCAGACAAATTATCAAGTATCAATGAACACATTTCATATGTCGCATCACTATAATATTCATTTACACTTTGAATTGCCAAACTACCAGAATTTTCTTCACTTCCACTATTATTATGAATACTAATCAAAAAATCTGCATCTACTGCCAATGCCACCATTGACCTTCCTGTATTTGTCATCCAAGTATCTTCAGAACGTGTAAAATAAACTTTTACTCCATCATATTTTTCTAATTCACTTTTCATTGCTATTGCTATTGCAAAATTACAATCTTTTTCATAGACCTGTGTGGTTCCAATTGCTCCTGAATCAATATCCCCATGTCCTGGATCTACAACAATTACAATATTTCCATCTGCATCCTGCGCCTTAACCTCTGTTTGAAAACTAAAAACTGTTAGTATAATAAAACCAGTCATTATAAGACCTTTTATTATTTTATTCATAAATCTTTCCTCCATTTTCGTTAATTATTCTGAATATACAAGAAATGAATTTTTCTAACAATTCCCATATTTTGAAATAACCTGTCTTTGACATTCTTTAAAATCCTCTCTGTTTGTTCCACTTGCTTATCCTTTATAATGTTTTTTGAAAATATAGCTTCTTCATATAATTCTGCCATTTGCTTTGCTTCTTCTGTATTTACATATTTGCATTCTTTTCCAAGATACTGAGAAAACTCCACATAGTCCATATATAATTCTCTAGTATAACCACATGTGCAAAGTATTTTTTCATATTTATTATAATTCAATATAATACGTACTCCATTTGCTTCACTGCCTTTCATATTATACAATTTTTCAAAGTTCAATACCACTTTTTTATGCCTAAAATATAAAAACAAAACAATTAGCGCCAAAATAATAATCAAGTATAATATAATTATTTTTATTCTATTCGTATCCTTTATAATTATTTGTTCCTTATTTTCTAAATCTTCTTGATTAGACTCTATAGAATCACTTGTCTCTGGTTTCATCTCCGTTTCTGTTTCCGTCTCTATTTCTACAGTCTCCTCTGGTGTGTTTATCTGTGTTTCTTCCTCTATTGTTTCCTGCAAATCTTCCTCTAAGTTTTGTTCCTCATAATTTCCAGGGGTCACTTCAAAATCCAACCATCCTAACCCATCCACATAATATTCTACCCATGCATGAGCATTAGAATCCAATACACTTACAGTCGTATATTCTTTATTCTCCCCTACAGTTCCAGTATCTGTAGTAAACGTATACCCTTCTACATATCTAGCTGGTATTCCTGCACTTCTAAACATCATTACAGCTGCTGTTGCAAAATAAGTACAGTAACCTCGTTTATTTTCTTTTAAAAAATATTCCACAAAATCTTTATCCGATGGTACTGCCCCAGGGGATAAAGAATAACTATTATTTGACTCTAGATACTCTCTAATTGCAACTGCAATATTATATCTATCTATTGGACCTTGATTTTCCAAACCGCCCCATTGACTCCTTAATTCCATTTCCATAGTTGTATTAACTTCTAAATATTCATTATATACGTAGCTTCTATATAATTGCTCACTTTCAATATCAGGATTTATACTTTCCAACATTTCTGTATTAAAATCTCTGAAATAGGGATCCGCGTAGGATATAAATGCTATACTTTTTCCATTCTCCAACTTCTCAATTCCACTATCATCTATACATTCAATCTCTAAATCTATAAATGGATATAATGGGAAAAACTGATACACTGTATCTCCCGCTGTATAGTTAATATTCATATAACCTGTTATATAATTATTTTGTTCTACCGTAAGATTAGTACTCATCAAATAAATCATTCCTTGTGAATAAAACATCTTGTCTTGAAGATAATCCATTTTCTCTTCATATCCTTCAATATTCGGTTGTATCCATTGTGTACTTGTATAGTCTTGCCCTATATAACCTTTTATATAAGTTCTACCCAATTCTATGGGAAGTGTAACCGAAATAACTTCTTCATCCTTAAATTCCAATTCATCTACTTGGCCTAATGAACCCCCTGAAATTTGAGTAGGCATATATTTCCCCAAAAAATCAAAATAACTCAAATCTCTTATTTGAGATAATGATATTTCCCCCGTTTTTATATCTTCAATTAACTGATTGGCTTCGATTTGTTTTTGATTAAAATATTCAGATCTTTCAAAATCTTTCCATGTAAATGCATTGTATAAAATACTACATATCGCAAACATAAAAACACCACTTAACAATGCAATTTTATGAATTGTAAGTAAATTCTTTTTATTGTTTTTTTTATAATATGAAGCATTTGACATTACCACTATTACCGTTTCATAAGCAAGTACAAATACCAAAACCTTTGTTTCTGACATCCCTTCCCAAATAATTGGAATCGCCATAATAAAAGACATAAATAATCCAAAAATAACAACCCCACTTCGTTTGACATATGAGACACACATAAAAAATGTAATCATCCATAACAAGTAGATTTTTGAAAATTCAAGATTCACCCGCCCTTTATACTGATCTGGTATATTAATATATAATAATTTCCACTCCATATCTACATTGGTTTTTAAAATAATCTGGTTAATAATACTGCTAATTCCCCAAATAATATCCTCTTGATTAAACCATACCACAATAATTGAGATTAGCAAAAAAATAGAAAACACTATCCACGTACGCTTTACCGTAAGCAATAAAATAATTACAATAGAACTTAATATCCCTATTAGTACAATAATTTTCGTCCAGTCAGATTCTAATAATTTAATTTGATTTAGAACAAGTCTATCTATTAACATAATACCTACAATAACCATAACAAGGCTAGTAAAGTATAAATATATAGTATTCTTATATTTTTTCATTTATCATCCTCTGCCATCTATTTTTTGTAATATTTTATAGGTTTCACATTTTCCACTGTCTTTTTAGGCACCAAGTAATAAAGATCACCATCAGTATTTATATTTATCATATTTTTTTCAATAGACTCATTCATATAGGGTACTACATAAAACAATCTTCTATTTAGAGATTTTTCCATTTGATTAAAATAATTTACAACTGTCTCCGCTTCAGAATAAGGTTTACATTTATATAAAGCTTCATATAAATCATAAATTTCTTTTTTTGATTCAACTTTTAATTCTTGATATAATTCTCCATTAAAATATCCTACTGTTATACTACTTCCATTTCCTAATATATTTTGTATTAATCCATATATAAGATTGTAGAATAATTCATAACTATCTTTTTTATGTTTGTATTTTAAAAATTCTATTAATATAATCTCATTTTTTTGTATTAACATACTGGGGATTTTAACCATAATTTCATTGTTTTTTGCACTCAATTTCCAATGTATATTATTCATTTTATCTCCATTCTGATATTCCCGAACAGAAAAAATTTCAGATTGGTCGTCGCCTTGTAGATTCTGAACTTCGCTAGCCAAGTCCTGCTTATTCACCTCTGAATATATATAATTCAACATTTCTTTTTCAGTTTTTTGAGGCATCACTACAATTCCAGTTTTTCTGCTATTTTTTCGACTCAATCTAATTATTTTTAAATAATCATACACAATAAAATTTTTCATTTCAATTTTTATATATTCACACTTTTTACAGGTTACAGGTATTGAAATCGTTTGATCCGAATATGCCGAACACATTCCTGAATAATAGACTTTGGTTGGTTTCCTATCCGATCTAACATGTTGTATATATAATACAACTCTATAAAATAAAATCGGAATTGGTAAACTATTTTCAATATTTATTTTAACAACTTGTTCTACACCACAATCTTCTATATATCTTGTTTTTTGAAATTCCATTTGAACTCCATACCTAAATAATACTGTTTGTAGTATTCCAATTATTGTTAAGACACCAAAAAAAATTGTTGTAACATAGGGAAGAAAAGTATTATTCATAATGTGAAAAATATACAGAGCTATTATTATTATTAGATAACAAAAATAATGTATAATCATATTCTCTCCTATCTTTTTATTTTAGGAACAGGTACCTTTTCAAGAATAGAGAGTACTATACTTTCTATTGTATCATTTGTTATATTTATTTTGGGTGACAACACAAGCCTATGACATACTACATCAAAAAACACATTTTTAATATCTGCAGGTATTACATATTCTCTTGCACTCATATATGCATGTGCCCTAGCCATTGCTGCAATCGCTATTGACCCTCTTGGACTAACCCCTAATTCAATCAAAGGATGTTTTCTTGTAACCGCTGAAAGCCTTGCAATATATTCTAAAATCTTTCGATCCACATAAATATTTTCCACTTCTTGTTGCATCTCAATTATTTGTTGTATATTAGCAACCTTTATCACTTGATTCATTAAATTAATTCCTTGTTTTCCCATTAGAATATCCACTTCACTTTCAATATTAGGATATCCCATTGATAATTTAATCATAAACCTGTCTAATTGTGATTCTGGTAACATTTGCGTACCTACTGACCCTACTGGGTTCTGTGTTGCAATTACTAAAAAAGGTTCTGGAATCTTTCTTGTAACACCGTCTACCGTAACCTTTCCCTCTTCCATAGCTTCTAAAAGAGCTGACTGTGTTTTTGGAGATGTTCGATTAATTTCATCTGCCAAAAATAAATTACACATAACTGCTCCCGACTTATATTCAAATTCATGTAATTTAGCATTATACATAGAAAATCCAACTACGTCTGATGGTAATACATCCGGTGTAAATTGAACTCTTTTTTCTTCAAGTGACATTGATTTAGAAAATGCCATAGCTAAAGTTGTTTTTCCAACGCCTGG
>JBFHFI010000161.1:0-5313 GCA_041583675.1 Butyrivibrio sp.
ACAACTTTTGCATTTTTTTCTTTTAATGTATCTAAAATTTCTGGAGTATTTCCATATTCATACCCTTCATCAAAAGTAATATACACATATTTACTTTCCGGTTGTATAAAATCAACTGAAAAATTTCCATATTTATTTGTATACCAATCGCATCCCTCTGGTCTATTATTTTCATCCATTGCGGTACCAACACCATAAGGTATTGCTTCATTACTATATTCTGTAAAATCACTATTATTCGCTATAATTTCTGTATATCCTGAATTTAAATATTTAACAGGATTTTCCACTATCACATTAAGTTTTTCACTAGACTGATTTCCACTGCTATCAATAGCAACAATATATATTTCATAATCTCCTTCATTTTGATATGAAATGATATCTTTTAAAGACATCTCATTATTATTCTCTGATGTTTCTGAAAAACCAATTGTATATTCTGAATCTTCTTTAATGGATTTCACAATATCCAAATAACTTAATTCTTGATAAACTACAACTTCCACCTGTTCTTTTTCTAATACAATACTTGGGTTTTGTGTATCTTCCACTACAATATTTAAGTTATACACTTGATCTTGACAATATATATATGCTGTATATTCTCCTACTGTGTTGGTATCCACTTCACTTAAATCAAAAGTTGCATTTTCTATTTCTGAAGTAGTTCCATCTAAATAATCCATGACATTTAATTCACTAATATCAGATCCTATTTCAACTGTTTCCTTTGACTGTGTAAGAGATACCTCTGGTTGGCTTAAAATATAAATAATTCCAATTACTATAACACTTACAATAACCCCTAAGGATATCTTAAATTTCATATGCTCTCCTTTTTGTTTACTTACGTGGATGTGCCTGATAATAAACATCTCTCATTTTATCATTTTTAAAATTCGAATAAATTTCCGTTGTTGACATATCTACATGACCTAGTATATTTTGAATTGTTTTTAAATCTGCACCATTACTAACCATATGAGCAGCAAAAGAATGCCTAATGGTATGTGGCGTTATTTTAGTTCCATATCCTGCTAACTCTCCATAATGTTTAATTATTTTCCAGATACCTTGTCTACTCATTTGTGTACCTGCGTAATTTAAAAATAATAGATCCGTATTTTTCTTTAAAAACCGTTTTCTCGTAGTTACAAGATAATTATCTAATGCATTATGAGCCGATATCCCAAACGGAATAAATCTACTATTATTATTATCAAACATTATATATTTCATTTCTAAGTTAATATCTTGTACTTTTATATTTACTAACTCTGTGACCCTTATACCTGTGGCATACATAATTTCCAAGATTGCACGATCTCTTGAACCTTTTATTGTGTTTGTATCAGGAATCAGCATTAAACTTTCAATCTCATCTTGTGTTAATACTTGTGGTATTTTTTTTTCGATTTTAGGTGCCTTTAATTTTAATGAAGGCTCACTTTTTATAACGCCCTCTCTAAAAAGATACGTATAAAAAGATCTTATTGCCGATATCATTCTGGAAATTGTCGCTGTTGCACATTTATCTTTTTCCAAAGATAATATAAATGAATTCAAATGTGTTAAAGTGACTTTATTGTATTCATCAACACCTTGATTTTCTAAAAATAGAATCATTTTAAGTAAATCGTGTTTATATGCCACTGCCGTATTTGAAGATGTTTTATTCACATACGTGATATATTCCAAATACTGATCAATATAATTCTCCATTCTCTCTCCCTCTGTATATCCCTCATTCTTGATATTATATCTATATTAGATAATAAAATCAATATTTAACCCCCCCTAATATATTAATAACATTAAAATAGAGCCATGATTTAATTTCATAGCTCTATTCCACTACTTTATTACAAAAGTGAAAGCTCTAAGAGGGACTTTCCTCCGCTCCAAAATCTATAAATACTTGTCTTTATAAGCTAGAATTGCACTAATTGTTTTTGCATCCTGTATTTCACCAGCAAATATTTTATCTGTTAAATCATCAATGCTATATTCCCCAACTTCTATAAATTCATCTTCATCCAAATGTTGCTTAGAAGGTTTTAAATCAGTAGCAACATAAACATCAATAATCTCATCACAAAAAGCCACCGTAGTTGCCACAGAAATTAAAAAATCCAATTTTTTTGACTGATATCCAGTCTCCTCTTCCAGTTCTCTAAATGCACAATCTATGGTTTTCTCATAAACAGAATCTCTACCACCTGCTGGAATTTCAAGTGTAAATCTATCCAATGCATTTCTATATTGTTTTACCATTAAAATCTTGCCATTTTCCATAATAGGAACCACAGCCGCTGCCCCTTTATGACCAATAAAGTCCCATTCTGCAATATTTCCATTTGGAATTTGAACTTTATCTTTATACAAATCTATAATGGCACCTTTATTAACCAATTCTCTTGATAATCTTTTGTATTTATCCATATTATTTAATCCTTGTACATTTTTCATAGCATCTATCAGTTGCCGCAATAATTGCATGTCTAAAGTTGTTTTCTTCTAATGCTGAAACCCCTGCAATCGTAGTTCCTCCTGGAGAACAAACTCTATCTTTTAATACAGCCGGATGAACACCCGTTGTTAATACCATATCCGCAGCACCTTTCACTGTCATAGCCGCAAACTCTATAGCATCCACTCTAGGCATACCATATTTAACAGCGCTATCTGCAAGTGCCTCAATAAACATATATACATATGCTGGCGAACTTCCACTAGCACAAGTAACAGTATCCATTAATTTTTCATCGACAATTCTGAATTTCCCAAAAGAATTAAAAAAGCTTGAAATAACTTCTTTTTCCTCTAAATCAAACATATTAGAATCATAAGAAACTCCTGTCATCCCTTCACCTATTAAAGCTGGTGTATTTGGCATACAACGAACAATTCTTACTTTTGTATCAAATTTAGAACCAATATAATCAATTGAAACTCCTGGAGCCAAACTAATTATTATTTTATCTTCTGATACAACATTTTTAATACTATTAAGAACAACATCATACACTTGTGGTTTTACTGCAAGTATAATATATTTCACTTCATTGGCAAGCTCAATATTTGTTGGAACTGCTCTAACCCCTACCTCTTTACTTACTTCATTTCTTGAAACCTCAGACGCATCTGTAAATATTACTTGGTTCTTTTCATAATGTCCAAGTAGTCCATCTAACATTGCACGTCCCATATTGCCCATTCCTATAAATCCAAATGTATCCATTCTGTCTCCTTTTTTAATCTATTTTTTTAATATTTTCTCTATACTAACTATTTTTACACATAACACAAATAACTCCGCTGCTTTTCTCATTTCTTCCGGAGACGGATAAGAAGGTGCAATTCTTATATTCGTATCCTTTATATCTTTACCATAAGGAAATGTAGCCCCTGCGCCCGTTAATACAACCCCTGCATTTTTACATTTTTCAACAATTGCAGTTGCGCAATTTTCCATAGATTCAAATGAAATAAAATATCCACCCATTGGTTTGATCCATGAGCCAATTCCTAAACCACTTAATTCCTTTTCAAAAATATCCAATACTGCATCAAATTTAGGTTTTAATGATTCTGCATGTTTTCTCATATGTGCTTTTATTCCATCTGCATCTTTGAAATAAGAAACATGTCTTAACTGGTTTATTTTATCAAATCCAATTGTTTGAATAGTAAGTCTTTTAATTAACCACTTTATATTCTCTATAGATGTTGCAATTGCAGATATTCCGGCTCCTGCAAATGTAACTTTTGATGTAGATGCAAATTCATATACCATGTCGGGATTTCCTGCTTTTTCGCATTCTGATAATATTTCTAATATTTCAATATTTTCATCATATATATAATGAACAGCATATGCATTATCCCAATATATTCTAAAATCTGATGCTGCTGGTTTTAAGTTTGCAAATCTTCTTACTGTATCATCCGAATATACAACTCCTTGTGGATTGGAATATTTAGGAACACACCAAATACCTTTTATAGAATCATCATTTGCAACCAACTCTTCTATCATATCCATATCCGGACCGTTCTCTGTCATTGGAATATTAATCATTTCTATCCCTAATAATTCTGTAATTTTAAAATGTCGATCATATCCTGGTACAGGACAAAGGAACTTCACTTTATCTAATTTACTCCATGGTGTGGAACCCATAATTCCAAACAACATAGCACTAGCAACACAATCATACATAATATTAAGACTTGCATTTCCTTGTACTAATATATTTTCCTTGGGTACGCCTAATAAATCTCCCATTAACTTACGTGCTTCTGGAATTCCTTCTAAATTACCATAGTTTCTACAATCAATCTTCGATGGGGTAATACAACCATTTTCCAAATCCAATGTTTTAACAATCTCATTACTAAAGTCAAGTTGAGCAGGGGATGGTTTCCCTCTTGACATATCCAATTTAAGTCCTGAGCTTTTTAATTCTTGATATTCATTTTCAAGAGCACTCAATAAATCTTTTAATTCTGAATCTGAAAGTTCACTGTACTTCTTCATAATTACCTCCGTAGTTAAAATCTCCTAATAGTGTTTTCCACTATATTGCCTTACATCA
Organism: Butyrivibrio sp.; assembly: GCA_041583675.1. Lineage (GTDB taxonomy): Bacteria > Bacillota > Clostridia > Lachnospirales > Lachnospiraceae > Eshraghiella. The sequence goes on from JBFHFI010000161.1 coordinate 4,602, forward strand.
TATCATTATTTTTTTTCTTGTGCAATCATAAAACCATGTAAAAAGACCTTTTAAAAACAATACCTTTTATAGATTTATATAATATTATAAAAAAAGACTTCATAAAATATATATTATGAAACAAGTCTCACTTGTTCTTTTAAATATAATATTTTACAAAGTCCAATTTTCTTCTATCACTTTAATTTATCTATTTATATAAATATAAAATATGCAAATACAGCAATTCCTAAAATAATTCTATATACACCAAAAGGTTTAAAATCATGTTTTTTAATAAATGCCATTAAAAATTTAATAACAAATACAGAAACAATATATGCAACCAACATTCCAATTAACAAATAAAGCGTCTCAGCCGTTGTAAAATTCATACCAAACTTCATTATTTTCAACAAACTAGCCCCTAACATAGCTGGTATTGCAAGAAAAAAAGTGAATTCTGCTGCAGGTGTTCTTGCTGTACCTATTAGCATAGCACCAATAATTGTAGCCCCAGATCTTGAAGTCCCTGGTATTAAAGCCAACATTTGAAAAATACCAATTAAAAAAGCTGTTCTAATGGTTATTTCAGAAAGATTATTGATTTTAAAGGATTTTCCGTGGTTCTTGTTTTCAATTATAATAAATAAAACACCATAAACAATTAACATTGCAGAAACTACATAAGCATTAAAAAAATACTCATCTATTTTGTCATCAAATAAAACTC
>JBFHFI010000162.1:0-5231 GCA_041583675.1 Butyrivibrio sp.
ACTGTTTTCAGCGGTATATAAGAAACGTAAAGACATATGAATCATAGTAATAGGTAAAAAGTGCAATCTATAATGGATTCCTTAATGAAAAGTAATATACTAACAAAATAGAAAATCTTATAAATCACAGAAGGATTATACTATCTTTCTTTTTCCAACGATAAATTAACGCAACCAATATTTTTACAATATTGCTAACCTTTTAGAATTATGATATAACATTTATAAAGTATCATATTATTAATAATCTATTATAATATCCCGCGAAAGGAATTTTATATGAGCTATCACATATTAGTTATTGAAGATAATCCTGAAATCAATAACATGATAAAAGAATCTCTACTTAAAAATAATTATTTATGCACACAGGCCTATTCTGGAACTGAAGGTTTATTACAAATAACTTCCACCAAATTCGACCTAATTATTCTTGATTTAATGCTTCCAGGTATTACCGGTGCAGAATTACTTCATAAAATCAAACCCCAAAATCATATTCCTGTTATTGTTGTCTCTGCCAAAGATGCTCTGGATAGCAAAGTTGAGCTTTTAGAATCCGGTGCAAATGATTACATCACCAAACCTTTTGAATTAAAAGAATTATTGGCCAGAATCTCTGTACAATTACGTTCTTCTTCAGAATCTTTTGATACCAAACCAATTATTTATAAGGATCTTTGCCTTGATAAAAGCACTTACCAAATTTCTTTAAAAGAAACTATAATTCCATTAACCAAACAAGAATTTAAAATTATAGAATTATTACTTACTTATCCAAATAAAGTTTTTAGCAAACAAGACATCTATAATTATGCATGGAATGATTATTATTTAGGTGAAGACAATACAATCAATGTGCATATCAGCAATATTAGACAAAAAATCAAAAAAATAACTTCCACTGAATACATTGAAACTGTTTGGGGTATAGGTTTTAAACTTTCCAAATAAATCTTTATGTTTTCTTAATAGTTTCTTTGTTCTTTTTTGAATATTGAATGTTACAATTCCTATATTAAACAAAGGAGAATAGATATGGAATATATTTTATCGACTCAAAACTTAACAAAGGTCTATAAAAAGACCAAAGCCATTGACTCCGTAAACCTTCACATTCAAAAAGGAGATATTTATGGATTCATAGGAAGAAATGGAGCAGGAAAGACAACCACATTGAAAATAATAGGTGGACTTGCTTATCCTACAAATGGTGGATTTTCTATTTTTGGATATGATTATTCAGAATTAAGAAAAAATAATGTTTTTTCTAGAATTGGACTACTCATTGAAGATCCAGGAATATTTCCAGATATGAATGCATATGATAACCTTAAGGTTAAATGTATCTGTGCCGGTATCAAAAGACCTGGTTACATTGAAGATATTTTACAATTGATTGGTTTGGAATCAGCAGGAAAAAAGAAAGCCAAAAATTTCTCACTTGGTATGAAACAAAGACTTGGCATTGGAATTGCACTCATTGGTGATCCTGATCTTTTACTTCTGGACGAACCAATTAATGGATTAGATCCTCAGGGAATTGCCGAAGTACGTAATACCATACTCAAATTAAATAAAGAAAGAAATATTACCATTGTTATTTCAAGCCATATTTTAGAAGAATTATCTAAAATATCTACGCGCTATGGTATCATTAACCAAGGTCATTTACTTCTTGAACTTTCTTCAAATGAAATTGCAGAAAAATGTAAGGCTAAGATTAAATTACGAGTTGAGCAAGTTGCTCAAGCTTGTACCGTATTAGAGAAAATCGGTATTACCAATTATAAAGTAGAATCAGATAATACTATCTATATCTATGAAATGATTTCAGAAAGTTCAATGATTGGAATGAATCTTGCAAAAGCCAATATTCCTGTTCATGAAATCTCAGTGGTATCTGATACCCTAGAAGATTATTTCTTTAGTATTACAGGAGGTAACGCAAATGCTTAATGTTATAAAAATGGATTTTTACAGACTATTCAAAACAAAAAGTTTCTATATTACACAAATAATCTACCTTGCTGTCTGCGCTTTGAATATATGGTCCTACTCAATGATACAAAATATGTCCTCATCTTCTGATAATGGAATAGTAATAACTACTACTTCCACTTTTGTCTTTAGTGATTATATGAACACACTTTTATGTGGTGGAACAGCAATTTTATTTGTTGTAATTTTCACAGTTATTTTTTGTGGTGGTGAATTTAAAAAAGGCTATATTAAAAATATTGCATCCATCGTATCTAAGAAACAATATATCATTATATCTAAGACCATTATTATTCTATTCTACACTTTAATTATGCATATTTTAACAATTATTGTTGGTTATGTTGGTGTTGGGTTAATTGCTCAAGAAGACACTTCAATCGATCTATCAAAGCTTTTTATAATTGCAGGAATTGAAATTTTGCTCTGCATGGCAATAGCCTTAATTGTTGAAGCGATATTTATGTTAACACGTAAATCTATAATTGCAATGATAGGTGGAATTGTATATATTTACGTTGGTGGAATTGTATATATATTTTTAAATTTTTTGGTGTCACATTTTACAAAATATGATGATTTTGATATTTCAAAATACACCGCACTTGGTAATATGACTATCAATATTAATTTTTCTGCAAGTCATACAGATTTTATTCGTTCAATGATTGTAGGTGTTATTATAACCGCAATTGGAATTACCTTATCCATTATTTCAATCAACAAAAAAGATATTGTATAGAATGGAAATAACCTTATGTTAATTACATTAATTATTTTAGCAATCATTATCCTTATATTAATAATTTATATTTTTGCATACAAGCGGCAGATTCTACTTATCTGCCGCCAAATGCAGTTTCATAAAAATCATGAAAGCAATATTCTTCTCTCACAGCTATTATTTTCAAAAGAACTAGATAAATTAGTCTTAACCATTAATACTGTTCTTATGGAAGAAAATGCCATTAGGCAACGTTGTTATTTGAATAATAAAACTTTAACCAATGTTATCACTGATCTTTCTCATGATATTCGAACACCTCTCACCTCTCTAAATGGATATTTTCAATTAATGACTGAAAGTTCTTCTCCAGAGGAATTCGAACATTATCGTACTATTATTGATAGTAGGATCATCGCATTAAAGGAAATTCTTGATGAATTATTTACTTATACCAAGCTTCAAAACACTGATTATTCATTAGAAATTCAGCAAGAAGATATCACAAAAATTGTACGTGACACATTATTTAGCTTTTATGTTGATATTAAATCCAAAGGGATTGAACCCTCTATTCTTATTCCTGAACACCCTATATTAATCCCATGTAGCCAAGCAGGCATGAAAAGAGTTATGCAAAATATTCTAAAAAATTGCCTAATTCATGGTTCCAATATAATTGTGTGTACCTTAAAAGAAAATCGTGAAACCGTTACAATTATCGTAGAAAATGACAGCCCTGATTCTGACCAAATTGATATAGATCACGTCTTTGAACGTTTCTACAAGTCTGATCTATCAAGAAATCATTTATCTACTGGACTTGGTTTATCTATTACAAAAGAATTAATCAATAAGATGAAGGGAACTATTCAGGCAACAAAAAAAGACTCCCTTTTCCAAATTACAATTACTCTTAGAAAATAGTCTTATACATCACTTAAAATTACTGCAAAAAACAAACTTCAAAACACAGAATTCCTGCGTTTGAAGCTTGTTTTTTTATTTTATATTATTTATTGTCTTATATTTTCTATTTCAATTTCCGGCATAAGTTCATCACTCATGATGGCAAAAACTTTTTCAATGATTTCAAGTTCCTCTTTTGTAAACCGGTTTTTTACCCGTTCCATAACTTCTCCCACATATTGATAACTGATATTATAATAATTCATATATTTATCAGTAACATTCAAATGGTATTCTCTTTTATCCTCTTTAGAACGTATTTTTTTTAAATATCCTTTTTTAATCAAATTATTCACTTTATAAGCAGCGTTTGGCGAAGAAATATTCGTCATGGTCGCAAATTGATTCACTGTTGGATTGTTCATAGCATAAATGATTTCCATACAAAAAGTTTCCACCGTTGTTAGGGATGCTTCTCTATCTTGTAGCCGTTCAAATACTTTCTGATAAAAGTGTATTTTAAATTTACTATAAACTTTGCTAAACGATTCCTCTAACATACGTATGCTCCTTATAAATTAATATTTGTAATTATATCAATTTTTTTATTCAATTGCAAACGTTAGCTCTGCTATTACAGCAATTTCTCCATCTACTTTTGCCACTGCTTCCCCTATTCCAATTGCCCCTCTTTTTGTAATAATTGTGCAGGATAGCTCTAATCGATCACCAGGTATTACCTGCCTTTTAAATCGTGCTTTTTTAATCCCTCCAAATAAAACAATTCTTCCTTTGAATTTTTCTTCAGTAAGTAGTGCAATTGCTCCCGTTTGTGCCAATGCCTCTATTATAAGTACTCCTGGCATAATATGTTTCCCCTGAAAATGGCCACAGAAAAATTGCTCATTGGCTGTAACACATTTAACAGCAGATGCGGATTGTCCTGGCACATAATCCATTACTCTATCGATCAATAAAAATGGATATCTATGGGGAAGAATTTTTTCTATTTCATTTGAATTTAATTCCATATTTTACTCCTCAAATTTTTTAAATATTACGATTGCATTGTGACCACCAAAGCCTAATGAATTAGACATTGCATAGGTTAATGGAATATTTCTTCCTTCATTTGGAACAATATCAAGGTCACACATTTCATCTGGAATTTTGTAGTTTATAGTTGCTGGTACAAATCCATTTTTAATAGCCAAAACAGTAATAATGGCCTCCACTGCTCCACTTGCTCCAAGTAAATGCCCCATCATGGACTTCGTAGAACTAACCATTACTTTTTTGCTATGTTCTCCAAAGGCCAACTTAATAGCAGATGTCTCACACATATCATTCATTTTTGTAGACGTTCCATGGGCATTAATATAACCAATCGAAGAAGCTTCTATCTTTGCATCTAAAAGAGCAAGGTTCATGCATTTTGCAGCTCCACTTCCATCTTCTATGGGTGCGGTAATATGATGGGCATCACAATTGGCCCCATAACCTACAACCTCACTATAAATCAGAGCATTTCTTTTTTTCGCATGCTCATATTCTTCTAATATTAATATCCCCGCTCCTTCCCCCATTACAAAGCCAC
>JBFHFI010000163.1:0-5183 GCA_041583675.1 Butyrivibrio sp.
AATGTTTGATGAAGTAAAGAATTTATTTTAATAGAAAAAGGGAAAGCTTCGTAATATAAGAGCGAAGAAGGTGAAGATTTGTAAAAAAGAACAGGGTTTGTAACACTAATAGGACGTCCTAATGTAGGAAAATCAACATTAATGAATCGACTAATAGGACAGAAAATAGCGATTACATCAAATAAGCCACAAACGACCAGAAATAAAATACAAACAGTATTTACAGACGAAAGAGGACAAGTTGTATTTCTTGATACACCTGGCATTCATAAGGCACAAAATAAATTAGGCGAATATATGGTTAATATAGCGCAAAGAACATTGAATGAAGTTGATGTTATTTTATGGTTAGTGGAGCCATCTACCTTTATAGGAGCGGGAGAACAGCATATTATAGAGCAGTTGAAAAAATGTAAAACTCCTGTAATGTTAGTTATTAATAAAGTGGATACAGTAAAAAATGATGATATTGCAGCATTTATTGATGCATATCGTAAACAGTTGGAATTTGCGGAAATTATACCAGTTTCAGCTTTAAAAGGTGATAATATTGAAGACTTAATGGAAACAATCTTTAAGTATCTTCCAGAGGGTCCAATGTTTTATGATGAAGACACAATTACAGACCAACCAATGCGTCAGATTGTTGCCGAATTAATTAGAGAAAAAGCATTAAAATGTCTTTCCGATGAAATTCCTCATGGAATTGCAGTGACAATAGAGCAGATGAAACTACGTCCAAATGGAACAATGTGGGATATTGATGCGTCTATTGTATGTGAAAGAGATAGTCATAAAGGGATTATTATTGGGAAAAATGGCGCAATGCTCAAAAAAATAGGTTCAACAGCAAGATTTGAAATAGAAAGAATGCTAGAACTTCAAATAAATCTTAAATTATGGGTGAAAGTTCGTAAAGATTGGCGTGATTCAGATATCATGATGAAGAACTTTGGATATAGAAACGAGGACTAAATGGCGGACCAAATCAAGGTCATGGGAATGGTGATAGCATCATCTCCAATAGGAGAGAATGATAAAAGAGTTGTTATTCTTTCTAAAGAAAAAGGGAAAATAAGTGCTTTTGTTAGAGGTGCTAGAAGATCAGGAAATCATCTTATGGCAGCTTCTGATAGTTTTACTTTTGGAACTTTTTATTTGTATCCGGGAAGGGATTCTTACACATTGGTGAATGCTGAAATATCCAATTATTTCCGTGAATTAGCAGGGGATATTGTAACAACTTATGAAGCGTATTATTTTTTGGAGTTAGCAGACTATTATGGAGTGGAGAATGAAGAGAGCGGAACAACCTTGAATTTAATATACGCATCATTTAATGCGCTCTTAAATGAAAAAATTGATAATAAATTAATTCGTTTTATTTTTGAGCTAAAGATATTGGTGTTGAATGGGGAGTATCCGGATTTTTTTTCTTGTAGAATTTGTAATTCTAAAGAATCTTTAATAGGATTTTCTATATTTTCAGATGGGGTTGTTTGTAGTAAATGTAGTAATCAGGTAAAAGATGTAATCTCAATTCAGGAATCAACTTTGTATACACTTCAATATATTGTGTGTGCAGAAATATCCAAGCTATATAAGTTTACAGTATCGTCAAAAGTACTTGCAGAATTGAGAATGGTTATGGGGAGATGTATGCATGCTTATATAGAGAAGAAAATGAAAACATTAGAGATATTAGAGAGCTTTGAAAATTAAAAATGAATATATCTTGATAAATATGATTAAAACATATAAAATAATGCAATAGAAAGCGAGGTAATATATTTACAATGGATAAGACAATGGAAAAAATAGTTGCTTTAGCAAAATCGAGAGGTTTCGTATATCCAGGTTCAGAAATTTATGGAGGACTTGCAAATACTTGGGATTACGGAAATCTGGGCGTAGAGCTTAAAAATAATGTGAAAAAAGCTTGGTGGCAAAAGTTTGTACAAGAAAGTCCATATAATGTTGGGGTAGACTGTGCAATTCTTATGAACCCTCAGACATGGGTGGCATCAGGACATCTTGGAGGATTTGCAGATCCTTTGATGGATTGTAAAGAATGTAAAGAAAGATTTAGAGCAGACCAAGTAATAGAAAATTGGGCAGAAGAAAATAATTTTCAGCTTGAAGGTTCTGTAGATGCTTGGACTAAAGAAGATATGGAAGCTTTTATTACTGAGAAAAATATTGCATGTCCAACATGTGGGAAACATAATTTTACAGAAATTAGACAGTTTAATTTAATGTTTAAGACTTTTCAAGGAGTTACAGAAGATGCTAAGAATACAGTGTATTTAAGACCTGAGACAGCACAAGGAATTTTTGTAAACTTTAAAAATGTACAGAGAACATCAAGAAAAAAATTGCCATTTGGAATTGCACAAGTGGGTAAATCTTTTAGAAATGAGATTACACCAGGTAATTTTACATTTAGAACAAGAGAATTTGAACAAATGGAACTCGAATTTTTTTGCAAACCAGGAACTGATATGGAATGGTTTAAATTTTGGAGAGAATATTGTATTAATTGGTTAAAGGCACTTGGAATTAAAGAAGATGAGATGAGAGCAAGAGACCATGCACAAGAGGAACTTTGTTTTTATTCCAAAGGAACAACAGATATTGAATTTTTATTCCCATTTGGATGGGGTGAACTTTGGGGAATTGCGGATAGAACAGATTATGATTTAACACAACATCAGAATACTTCAGGAGAAGATATGTCTTATTTTGATGATGAAGAAAAATCAAAATATATTCCATATGTAATTGAGCCATCCTTGGGTGCGGATCGTGTAACTTTGGCATTTTTATGTTCCGCGTATGATGAAGAAGAATTAGAAGGTGGAGATATGAGAACCGTACTTCATTTTCATCCAGCAATTGCGCCTGTGAAAATAGGAATACTTCCATTGTCGAAGAAGCTTAATGAAGGTGCAGAAAAAGTCTATGCACAGCTTAGTAAAACATATAATTGTGAATTTGATGATAGGGGAAATATTGGTAAAAGATATAGAAGGCAGGATGAGATTGGAACACCTTTCTGTGTAACCTATGATTTTGAATCTGAGAATGATGGTTGTGTTACTGTTAGAGATAGGGATTCTATGAAACAGGATAGAGTTAAGATCGAAGAACTAAAGACTTACTTCGAAGAGAAGTTTACGTTTTAATTTAATTGGTGGGATTAATATGATTTGTGACCAATGCGGATATGAACATAATAGTAAATCGGCTTGTCCTAAATGTGGAGCTAGAGTGGTTTTTGTTAACTCGGATTATGAAAAACGAAAAAAAGAGTGGGAAGAATCACAAAGAAAACAAAACAGTGATGTTTTATTGGATCATGTAACAATTTCAACAAAAGAAGAACATGATAAAAAACAGAACAAAGGGAAAGTACAGGCAAAAAAGAAAGACGGGTCAGAAATGACGGGTCTTTCTTTTGATGAATTAAAGATTTTTTGGATTGAAATAGGGAAGCTTTTATATGCAAAAATCAAGAAAAAAGTAAAAAAACCAAGAGGGAAAAACAATCCAGTGGTTCGCGATTTGAAATTTCAAGATAAGCCTGATGACTTGGATACATCCAAACTAGTGCTTTCTCATAAAGTATTTAAAAATCATAGGAAATTAATTGTAATTATATGTAGTTGTTTAGTTACGCTTGTAGTTGGAAGTGTAATTGTTTTTTCTGTTATCAAGTCCCAAGATACAAGTAAAGTATTTTATTTTAATGGAAACAGTGGATATTATGTAACAGATATGAAAAATCCTATATTTGGGAATGAGGAAGAGGAGTTGGTATTAATTCAAGAAGGGTCACAAGGAGTTCTGGCAGTAGGTGACATGGAGATATACGTGTATCAAAATGACCAAGTATATCAAATATCAGCAGAAAATCCAAATGTTATTACTTACAGTGAAGATTTATCTACAATTGTATATATGGAAAATGGAATCACAAAGGTGTGGAATTTGCAGGAAGTGTTTGAATTGAATATTCCAGAAGACTCGCAATATACTTCAGATTGTTATATAAGCTTTGAAGGGAATTATTATGTATTAACAGTAAGTGAATCAAAGGGCGATTACAATTTGTATACAATGTATTATGGAGATGATTTGGGGAATGTACAAGTTTTAATGGAGGATGAGAATACCAAAGAAATATTGACGGTAAATGATCAAGGTGATGTTGCTTTCTTAAATATGGATACGGGAGATTATGGAATTGTAAATGATAAAAAATTAATGTTGTATAATCAAGAAAAATTATTAACACTGAGTGAGACAATTTCAAAATCAGAGGTGATTCAGGGAGTAATCTATTCTATTACATCCCAAGGAGAATTAGTGGGATTTGATATAGCGACAGGAGTAGAAGAATCAGGAATAGATACGAATGTAGTTAGCTTTGTAAATAATGAATGGAATAAAGAAATATTATATTATGAAACAGAGGAGGGATATTATCGTTATGATGAGGAAGAGAGCGTAAAACTCTTTCAATCAGATAATACGTCTTTGAACATATATTATAATATGGAAAATAAGTATGGATATTGTTATGATATTACTTCGATTTATTATTTTGATGAGACAATGCAAAATCAAGAGCCGGAATTTATCTGTGAATTAGGGGCTGGTGAAGATGTAATATACGTAGAGAATTTAGGGATATTAGTAATTGATAATAATCAAAATATGCATTTATTAAATTCAAATAATCAGGTATTAGAAGAAGAGGCGTCAAATTTACAATTAGTAGATAATTTTCAAGGATTTACTTATGTGAAAAATGGTGATAGATATGTAAAAAAAGATGAAAATTCTATTGAAATATCCATTGGATCGGGAGAGTCGGCGGTGTCAGCATCTCAATTTATGTATTCGGACAATGAATTCTATTATATAACATCGGATTCCATTCTTAGAAAAGTGGATAGTCAAGGAAATAATTTAACAATTATGGGAATAGCGATATCAGGACATGTGGAGAAATGAACTTTATAAGATTCAATATAGCAATATTATGATATTTTTTACAATTTATACAAATATATTGAATAAAAATTGTGTAATATTTTTGTCGTTATGATATACTATTATAGTTAAAGACTATAAAAAAGTAATATATTTATTTAGGAGGAAATTTTAATGGCAAAAAA
>JBFHFI010000164.1:0-5175 GCA_041583675.1 Butyrivibrio sp.
ACTACATCCCATTCTGGCCTTTTCATCCTTGTTTGGCTGAATAATTGATTTCCATTGATTTGTTATATACACTTTTGTTCTTCTTATCTGTTCTTTCTTTGCATCACTTTCCGCATAGTAAGTTACTATATCTAGCACTTCGAGCCAAATATCTTCACTTTTCTTATATACCCCTGAAAAATAGTGTTTATTTATCAACTTATTCCGTTTACTATTTGGTGTTTCTTTTTCAATCCCCTCAAAAATACAAGCTAATCTTGGTTCAATTGTATTCGATTTAAATCCATACGCGTTCACTTTTAAATCCCCTTTTTCTTTATGAAACTGTAAGGAAACATGATCCTCGTCTGCATTTATATAAAGAACTTTTTCTTTTCTCTTTTCTTTTACATATGGAATGATTGCTGGTATTTCTAAATCATGCACGTCCTTCATGATTGCCTGTTTACTAATGATATCTTCTGTTACCGTTGCATTTTCTCCACTAATTCGATAACTGCTATCAACTACATATTCAAGTCCTTTGGCAACAACATCATCACTTTTTCTCATTTTTTTTGTGATACCACAAGCTTCATCTGCTAAATGAACAAATTCACCAGTATCTTTATTCTTAAAATAAGTTCGATGGTAAGTTATTAATCCACAGGTGCTAGTAAATGAATTTTCATCCCTAGATCGTTCAATCACATATCTATTTTTTCTATAACTTGAACTACGATACACTTCATCTATTGATTCAATTGTTTCTTTGACAAGATTTCTTTGTAGTTCTTGCAATGGTTTATTTAGCTCTAAAACGAACTCTCCAATGTCCATTTTCTCATTATTGGTAAAATTTTTTATTATTTTTTCAATATTTACTAGCCCTTGTTCCATGAATTTTTGTATACTATTATGCATAAGAAAACACCTCGCTATTATGATTTTTTGTTTATTGACAAAACATATAATATCACAATACGAGGTGTTTTTTTTATTTTTTATTTTCCGACGATATCTTTACGCTAGCATAAAGAGGAATTGTTGAGGAAAGGGATGTATACAGCATATAATCGGTGATGAATTAGATTTTTTAATGGATAAAATTAAAAATCTATATATTCAATCCTTACATACTATTCAATTTTGTGTTATAATATAACAGTAGCGGTTAACTTTGCAGCAAATTGTAGATTGTGCAGTTAGTCGTTTTTTATGGAAAGGATGATATTGCATGTTTGAAAAAGGTTCTTACGTTGTATACGGAAATGGTGGAATTTGTAAAGTTGAAGATGTGGCTTACTTGAATATGCCGGGATGCGACAGTAGTAAGAAATATTATGTACTTGCGTCTGCAAGTTCAAAAGGGACGAAATCTTTTTTACCTGTGGATAATACGAAGGTTATCTTAAGAGATTTAATCTCAGAAGATGAGGCATTGAAACTCATTGAAGAGATTCCAAATATCCAGGAGCTTGGGATTACCAATGACAAAGTTCGAGAAGAAAAGTACAAGGAATTATTGAAAACTTGTGATTGTAGGGATATGGTTTGTGTTATTAAAACCATTAATCTTCGAAAGAAGGAGCGCCTTGCAATTGGGAAAAAAGTAACTGTGACAGATGACAGATACTTTAAGATTGCGGAGGAACATTTGTACAGTGAACTTGAAATGGTACTTGGCAAGGAAAAAGAAGAAGTGGCAAGCTGTATTGAGGAAAGTATTCTCAGGCAGAAATAATATTGATATTTAACTCCCTGTAAGGTAGATACCTTCAGGGAGTTTCCTATATATAAAAAAGATAAAATAAGGGTGAAACATGAAGTATAAAGAGATTATTCAAGGGGAATTTATAGATAGACCTAATAGATTTATAGCAAATGTAAATGTTAATGGGGAGAATCAAATATGTCATGTAAAGAATACAGGAAGATGTAAAGAATTATTGATACCAGGAGTAACTGTGTATTTAGAGCATAATTCCAACCCGAAAAGAAAGACACAATATTCTTTGGTTGCAGTGGAAAAGGAAGATAGGCTTATTAATATGGATTCTCAGGCTCCGAATAAAGTGGTCAAAGAATGGTTGGAACAGGGAAATCTTTTTGGAGATCAAGCAAGAATATATCCGGAAAGGAAATTTGGAGATTCTAGAATAGATTTTTATATTGAAGTAGAAAATAGGAAAATTTTTATAGAGGTAAAAGGAGTAACGTTGGAAGAAGATGGTGTTGTAAGATTTCCAGATGCCCCAACAATGCGTGGAATTAAACATATTCATGAATTAGTAAAAGCCAAAGAACAAGGTTATGAAGCAATCATTTTATTTGTAGTTCAGATGAATGATGTTCGATATTTTGTACCGAATGAAACGCAACAACCAGAATTTGCAAGAGAACTTATGAAAGGCTGGAATCAAGGAGTTCAGGTTATGGCTTATGATTGCGCAGTATCGGAAGATACCCTTGAATTACAGCATAAACTGCCAGTGAGATTCAGTGAAAATATACCAGATTATTCATTTTTAGAGAAGATAGTAGATCCTATTTTAAAATGGTATCAGGAAAATGCAAGAGTATTGCCATGGAGAGAGCAACCGGAACCATATCGTGTCTGGATTTCAGAAATTATGTTACAACAAACACGAGTGGAAGCTGTAAAACCGTATTATGAAAGATTTATCAAAAGATTACCAAGTGTAAAAGATTTAGCAGAAGTTGAAGATGAAGAATTAATGAAATTATGGGAAGGTCTTGGATATTACAATCGGGCTAGGAATTTAAAAAAAGCAGCAAATTCGATTATGGAATTGTATAAAGGTCAATTGCCAGCAGATTATATAGAATTACAGAAATTATCAGGGATTGGAAGTTATACAGCAGGAGCGATAGGGTCTATTGCATTTGGGTTACAAGTTCCAGCAGTGGATGGAAATGTTATGAGAGTTATTACTAGAATTACAGGAGATGAAGAAGATGTATTAAAAGCCGCAATGAAACAAAAGATAGAAGCTGAAATTAAAAAAATTATTCCTCAAAACTATGCAGGAGAATTTAGTCAAGCATTAATGGAAATTGGAGCAATGATTTGTATTCCTAATGGGATTCCAAAATGCGAACAGTGTCCGTTTGAAGAGATTTGTCTAGGTAGAAAATATAATTTATTAAAACAAATACCACATAAAGAACCTAAGAAAAAAAGGAAAATTCAGAAATTAACAGTGTTAATTATTCAATCTGATAAAGCTGTAGCCATCAGGAAAAGAGAAAATCATGGATTGTTGCAAGGTATGTATGAGTTGCCTAATTTTGAAGAATACTTGAGTGAAGACCAAGTGCTAGAATGGATTAAACAACAGAATTTATATCCAATTAGAATTCAAAAATTAGAATCTAGTAAACATATATTTACACATATAGAATGGCATATGATTGGATATAAAATTCATATTGAAGATGTGGAAAATAAAATTCATAAAAATATGATTTTTGTGGAACCATATGAAACTAAGGATAAGTATCCAATTCCATCTGCCTTTATAAAATATACAAAGGGAATACATATGGTTCTAGGATCGGAGCAATTTGCACAAGAGTGAAAAATATTACTGATGTTGTTGTTTATTTTTAATTACAACCAAAGCAATAATATAAATAGCTAAAGCAAATAGAAGTTGAACAAAAATAGATTTATAAGCGAAGGAACTCAGAGAGCCTTGAAAATATGCAAGTTCTTCGGTGATATTAATATACCAAGCGGTGGGTAAGCATTTTGAAAAATGAACAACAGCATCTGGTAATAATTCTCTTGGAACAAATAAACCACATAGGAATGAAGTGGAAAGACCGATACCATTGGACCACATGGTAAGGGCACTAGGTTTGTGACTAAGTTGTACTACAAGATAACAAATACTAAGACATACAAGCAGGTATATAAAAGCATTTAGAGAAAAATAGAGCCCACGTATGGTAAAAAAGTCATCTGTAAATATAACTGCAGAAATTGTTAGAAAAGCGAAATAAAGGAATCCAGCATAGGTAAGCATAGCGCCAGTGAGTGCTAGATTTCTTTTTGAAAAGCTTACACTTGAAATAAATATTCTTGATTTGATATCGTGTTTATTCCAGACAAATAACATTGGACCAATTGTATTTATTACTATGCATATCATCATATAGGGCACATAGTTGAAAAAATATGTCATTGGACCAGGGGATTGAATGGTAACATCGCTTTGTAAAAGGCTGGTTGAAGCTGTAATGCTAGAAGTATTAATAGCATTTGAAATAGCATCTTCATAGGTATATCCAGATTCAATATAATAGCTGATATTTGTAAGGATTGTATTTACTTGGTTCTCAACAATAAAAGCGGTATTAGAAGAAGGGTTTGTGTAGGATGTGAGATAAATATCATTTGCATCGTTTGTAAAATTTTCTTGAAAACCGCGATTGATAATTAGAATATAATTGATATTACGATAAAATAAATCATCTCTCCAATCTTCATTTTCAAAAGTAATATCATGCATTGATTGTGTGTCTTCTAGATAGGAATAAATTGATTGGCTTAAATTACTTTGATCATAATCAACAACGGCGACATCTATTTGGCTAGGTGTAAAAGACGTGATTTCAGATGTTGTAGATGTGTTAGCCATAATAAGAGATAAAGAAACAAATGCAATAAAATAGAATAGGGAAGACCCAGTGTTTTTAAAACATAGCTTAAGAAAAATTTTATAAATTTGCATATTGTTCCCTCCTTGTCATAAAGTAAGATAAAATACATAAAATAATGGAATAAATACCTAGGGTAATTATATTATCGAAATATCTTTCATGGGTATTATAAATTAATAAGCTATAAAGAGAATCCTGTATAAGTGTTGCAGGATTTAATTGATTAATAATTGGTAGATTATGCTGTAAGAATAATTTTAAATCTGAAATCATTAATCCAGATAAAAAGGATGAAACCATTGAATATATTAAAAAGATAGCTATTTTTGTATTTTCTTTTAATTTTGGGAGTGAGCCTACAAAAAAACCGCTTGCAACACCAACCATACATCCAAGGCAGCAGGTACCTATAATATACCCAAGTTGATTTCCTAAATTTATTTTTAAAATAAAAGTCATATATAAAAGTAAAAGACTTATGGAACTAAATTGTAAAGTATAGGTGGC
>JBFHFI010000165.1:0-5168 GCA_041583675.1 Butyrivibrio sp.
AGAAATGGATATGATCAATAGAGCATTTATTGAGATTATGATTGAAGGTGATGCAAATGGAAGAGGTTTTCAGTATCCAATTCCAACCTATTCAATCACCAAAGATTTTGATTGGTCTGAAACGGAAAATAATAAACTATTATTTGAAATGACATCCAAATATGGTACACCTTATTTTTCTAATTATATAAATAGTGATATGGAACCTAGTGATGTAAGAAGTATGTGTTGTCGTTTAAGATTGGATTTAAGAGAACTTCGAAAAAAATCAGGTGGATTTTTTGGAAGTGGAGAAAGTACAGGTTCTGTAGGTGTTGTAACAATTAATATTCCTAGAATTGCATATTTATCAAGTAATGAAGAAGAATTTTATAAAAGACTTAATCATATGATGGATATTAGTGCAAGGTCTTTAAATACAAAAAGAAAAATTATTACCAAATTACTAAATGAAGGATTATATCCTTATACAAAGAGATATTTGAATAATTTTGAAAATCATTTTTCCACAATTGGATTAGTGGGATTGAATGAGGCAGGACTTAATGCCAAATGGATTAAAAAAGATATGACCCATATTGAAACACAGAATTTTTCTGTGGATGTATTAAATCATATGAGAAATAGACTTTCTGATTATCAAGAAGAATATGGTGATTTATTTAATCTTGAAGCTTCTCCGGCAGAATCTACAGCATTTAGATTAGCAAAGCATGATGTTAAAAAATATAAAGATATTATTACTTCAGGAGAAGAGGGCGAAACTCCTTATTATACAAATAGTTCAAATTTACCAGTCGGATTTACAGATGATATTTTTGAGGCGTTGGATATTCAAGATAAACTTCAAACATTGTATACTTCAGGAACGGTATTTCATACATTTTTAGGAGAAAAGTTACCGGATTGGAAAGCAGCAGCAACATTAGTTAGAAATATAGCTGAAAATTATAAGCTTCCATATTATACATTATCACCAGTATATTCTGTATGTAAAAATCATGGATATCTATCGGGCGAGCAAAATCAATGTCCAATATGTGGAGAGAAGACAGAAGTATATAGCAGAATTACAGGATATTATAGGCCAGTCCAGAATTGGAACGATGGAAAGACACAAGAATATAAAGATCGTAAATCTTATAGTGTTTTGGACCTTGAGAAAAAATCTTCTCAGAAATCAGAAAAAATATTGGTGACCACTAAAACTTGTCCTAATTGTAAAGTGGCTATGAGATATTTGGATCAGGAGAAAATAGAATATAGAAAAATATTTGCAGAAGATGAGACCAAGTTAATTGAACAATATAAAATTAGTCAGGCACCAGCTTTGATAGTAAAAGAACAAGAAGATGTACAAGTTTTTGTTGGTGTATCAAGTATTATGAAATATGTAGAAGATACTAGTAAAATAATAAATGTTTAATAATTACAGCGGTAATTCATATTGAATTACCGCTGTAATTATATATTGTGGATAATAAGAGATAAATTGTAAGCTAGAAGGATTTGAAAAAATAGAGTATAATAATTTATAAGAATATAGATTTGATTATGGAGGGGCTATTGTGTTAGAAATTTTGTCTAAAATTTTCATCAAAGATAAATACAATTATCAAGATTCTGAAGTTAGAAAACAATATGGAATACTAACGGGATGTGTTGGGATTTTTTTTAATGTAATTTTATTTTTGACAAAATTCATTGCAGGAATAGTAAGTGGTGCTATTTCTATCACTGCTGATGCATTTAATAATTTATCAGATGCCTGCTCTTCTATTATTGCTCTGATGGGTTTTCATTTGGCAGATAAAAAACCAGATAAAGACCATCCATTTGGTCATGGAAGAATGGAATATGTAACGGGTCTTATTATATCGATTTTAATTGTTTTTATGGGATTTGAGTTGGGAAAAACATCAATAGAAAGAATTATTAATCCTAAAGAATTAGAGAGTAGTGTATTAATTATTGTTATATTAATGATTGCGATTTTAATTAAAATATATATGTATTTTTATAATAGGAAATTAGGTGAAAAAATTAATTCTGCTACGATGAAAGCAACTGCAGTGGACTCTTTAAGTGATACTTTTGCTACTTCAGTTGTATTATTAAGTATTATAGTTTCTAAAATAACAGATTTTAAAATTGATGGGTATGCGGGAGTGATTGTTTCTATTTTTATTTTTGTTGCAGGAATTAAATCTATAAAAGAGACAATTAATCCATTGTTGGGACAAGCACCAAAACAAGAAATGGTGAATAAAGTATATGAAGTGGTAAAAAACTATCAAGAAATTGTGGGTGTGCATGACTTGGTAATTCATGATTATGGTCCAGGAAGATGTATGATTTCATTTCATGGAGAAGTGGAAGAAGATGGAAATATTAATGATTTACATGATGCAATTGACCGCTGTGAAAGGGAGATTAATGATGAAATAGGATGTGATGTAACAATTCATATGGACCCGGTTTCACTAAATGATGAACATGTGAATTTTTACAAGGATTTGATTTTGTCAAAGATAAAAGAATATGATAAGTTGATTACAATTCATGATTTTCGTATGGTGGAAGGTAATACACATACAAATATTATATTTGATGCAGTGGTTCCGCTTGATTCTTCTAAAACAGACAGGAAAGTTTTAGAGCAAATTAATAGTATTATAGAAAATTTAGATGGAAATTTTCAGGGAGTCATTAAAATAGATAGACAGTATTCTGAATGGAATTAGCATAAACGAATACAAAGTGAAAAGTGGAGGATTTGTTTATGGAAAAGATAAAAAATAAAATAAAAAATAAAACATTTGTTGTTCTTTTGGGTGTGATAATTTTATCAATTATATCAGTTGTTGTAATGTTGTTAATTATGAATCAAATGAAAGAACCTACAATAGAGGAAAATATGTTGCAAGCTTCTACATATTTGGAAGAAGAAAAATATGAAGATGCAATTGTATTATATAATAAGGTATTAGAAAAAGAACCAGATAATCTAAGTGCAATATTAGGAAAAGCTGAAGGATTTTTTGAAATTTCAGGAAGTGGAAACGCAATTGATGCTTTGGATTCAGCAATTGTCATTATAAAAGATATTTATGCATCGATGGAAGAAGTCCCTGAACAAACACAAGATATATATTATTTGTATGCAGATATTATGGTGGCTGCTGGAAATAATGAACTTGCATATGATACTTTAAAGCAAGGAGAATTGTATATTGAAGATTTATTAGAAAAATATACGAATAGTAATTTTATAAATCCAGAAGATACAGATTGGACATATGTGAATGAAGATGGTTATATTGAATTTGGTCTATATCCTCAACGAGAACTAATGAATTTTGAGCTAGATGCCAGTATTATAGATGCAGAATATAGTAATAATACTGCAATGGTGGGAGAAAATAAATATTTTAGATTGATGAGCGAAGATGGAAGTTATCGCTATTTTTTATTTCAACCAATTACATGGAGAATTATTAATCAAGATGAACAGGGATACTTACTTCTTTCTGATGTAATTTTAGATACTGTTCCATATAATGTAGAGTATGTTGAATCTAGCTGGGAAACATCTAGTTTACGAAGTTGGTTGATTGAAGATTTTTACAAGGCTGCTTTTTCTGAAAAAGAGCAACAAAAAATGTTGAAAATTTTAGTGACACCTTCTCAAAATCCAGATTATGGTATGATAACAGGAATTGAACTAGAAGATTATGTTACAATCCTTTCCGCAGAGGAAGTTTCTGATGGGATGAATGGATTTGAGGGGGATAAGAAAGCAGAATTAGACGCTAGAGTGTCTATGGTATCCGAATATGCACAAGCTACAGGAACTGGTTTGTGGACCAATGATGCAGGGAAGTGGTGGCTTAGAACTTGTGGATTAGATACTACTTCGGCAATGTTTGTTAATACAAATGGTATATTGGCATGTTCTGGTTATTATGTTTTTGGAGATAACATTGGTGTTAGACCAACAATTTATATTTCTTTAGATGCTGTAGAAGTTGTACAATAAAAATATAGTCACAATATAATTTATATTGTGGCTATTGTCTTGTAAAAAGGTAGTAAGATAGGTGAAGAATGTTCAATATTGTAAATAATGAAATTAAAATATCTGTAAGAAATTTAGTCGAATTTTTATGTAAAACAGGGGATATAGATAAACAAGCCTCTTTTATTGCAGATGGTTCAGCAATGGATGCAGGAAGTAGAATACATCGTAAAATTCAAAAATCAATGGGGTCTGAATATGCATCAGAAGTTTTTTTGAAAACAACCGTGGAATATCAAGATTACCGTATTGAAATTGAAGGTAGAGCAGATGGAATTTTTCCTCAAAGGCTTATGAATGAGTTGGATGAAATCTATTATATTGATGAAATAAAGGGAACCTATAAAGATGTGCACTATATGGAAAAAGCACTTTATGTACATAAAGCACAAGCTATGTGTTATGCGTATATGTATGGAATACAAAATAAGCTTGAAAAAGTAGGGTTACAATTAACATATGTGAATATTGATAATGAACATCAGAAAAAATTTCAAGAAATTATATCCATAAATCAATTGGAAGAGTGGTTTGATGAATTATTATCTAAATTAGTAAAATGGACGAATTTTTTATATGATCATAAAAATCAAAGAACGCAATCCATTCAAGAATTAAAATTTCCTTATGAATATAGGCCGGGACAGAGAAATTTAGCAGTGAACGTATTTAGAGCAATATCTCAGAATAAAAATTTGTTTTTACAAGCACCTACGGGGGTTGGAAAAACCCTTTCTACCATTTATCCAAGCATAATGGCAATGGGACAGAATAAAGTGAATAAAATTTTTTATTTAACAGCAAAAACAATTACTAGAACTGCAGCAGAAGAGGCTTTTTTTGTTTTAAGAAAACAAAAGATGCATTTTAATACATTAACCATTACAGCTAAAGATAAAATCTGTTTTAAAAAAAGTGAAGAGCGTGTTGGCTGTAATCCTAGAGAGTGTCAATATGCAAAAGGCTATTTTGATAAGGTGAACAAGGCAGTATATGACATTATTATTCATGAAGAAAATATGGACCGAAAGACTGTGGAAAAATATGCGTTGAAACATGGGATATGCCCATTTGAATTTGAATTAGATAT
>JBFHFI010000166.1:0-5111 GCA_041583675.1 Butyrivibrio sp.
ATTATATGTCAATTTAAATTATAGTGAAAAATTTTAACTTATAGCACACTAATCAACAATACGTTTCGCTTTTTTCACCTAAGCTGTAAAATAACGTTAGAGGTGAACTGTCAGTGGAAATAATATTAAATCGATTAGGACAAAAAATTAAAAAGTCACGACAGACCGCCGGATTAGCGGAGGTAGACCTTACGGATTAAGTTGAAATAACAACAAGATACATAATTGCAATTGAGAACGAAAACAAACAGCCAAGCCTAAATGTGCTTTGCAAAATTATTCATACTCTACATATACCAGCAAATAATATATTTTATTCGGAAAATAAACACACATAAAGTAAAATTGAACAGCTTATTCGCATGATTTCTTTCTGCAATGAGCGTGATCAAAAAATCCTTATGTCCGCTGTAAAAACTATGCTGAATGTTAAGTGAACGAAAAACCATCTTCATTTTAGAAGTTGGTTTTCTCAATACATATTTGAATGATCAATTTGTTTTTTCTCTATTGTTCCAATGGCTGAGGTAACAAGTGCAATCCTTATTTGCTCTATCTTTCAGATACATATACACGGCGATTGCGCGATGAGGAATATCCATATGCAAATACTCACAGAGTTATTTTGAAGTACGTTAAGCGTCTTTTTATAAAAGCCCTGACATGTTAATATCATGCCAGGGCTTAAACTTTGTGAGTTTAGAAAGTTGCAAAGGTCGTAGACTATTACAATTTCAGCCAAAATCCAACTAATTTTGCCCAAAATTCTGACTCCATTCAAATCTCATTTTAACTTTATTTTAACACCTTTCGACTCCATTTCCGCACCAAAACTTATGATATTTTACGACAACTTATAACACTTCTAAAGCTCTGTGAATCCCATAAACACTGGGCTTTCACGTTACTTCCCTACAGCTCATATAGTGTCAACTTAGTATACGTAATAAGACGTGCAAACGTATGTTTGCTTTCGTTTTGAAGTTCTTGTATACTCTAGGTTCCTAAACCATCTACATCCTTGTTTTCCGTTTTAACTCCACTTTTGGCACCTGGATATTTTTGGCTCTCTCAGATATCTACGGAACTCAGATAAAAGATGTTTTCCTGGCTTGTTTTTACACCTTTTTCTACACCTTTTTCTGCCTCCTGAAACTTGGCAAATCGTATTTCATGCAAATCCTGATTTAGTTTTGTAACATTATCCATATCCCTCGATTCAATTGTATTTAGTTTATCGGCTAACTGTGCTTCACAGTCACTCCAATTCTCTTTTCCGTCCTCACGTGCTCTTTCCATTTGTAGTATTAAAGAATTATCATCTCTTTCAGGATATTTATATTTAAAATATGAATAAAATGTCGGATATGAAGTTGTAACGCCTTCTCCATATTTTCTTTATACAGAAATATTAAAACCATTTCCAACTAATACCATAGCTTGATGTCTTATCATTTAACTTTCCCCTTTCTAGTATTTAATTATGTTCATATCATTTATCCAACAATTGTTGTTGTCATATTCTTCAATAATCCTGCAGCTGTTTTCTCACCACCATTAAGGCAACCACTATCTCCAAATACTAAAAAAGAGTCCTTTGCTCTAGACACAGCAACATTCATTAAATTCGGAGCTTTGTTTATAAAATAACAACCATCTTCATTACCATACACACTGGAAAATATAATAATTTTTCGTTCAGCACCTTGAAAAGTATGAACAGTTCCAACGTCTATAAATTTCGTAAACTCTGGTATTTCTTTCTTTAGAATTCTATTTATAAGAATACTTTGACTCTTAAACGGGGTAATCACTCCAATCAAATTTTTCTCTTCAATTTCATTTGATTCCACTTTTTTATAGCAATTGACTACAGTTAAATAATTTTCCTTTATCCAATTAACAATCTGTTGGGCTTCCTCTCTATTTTGCCTACTACTTCCTAACTTCTGCGATCTTACCGTGGTTATCTGCCTATGACCCATTGCTGGCAATATACCTTCTAGTACGTTTTTCTTATTCTCAGCCGAATTGCCACGCTTCGGCTCTAACTTACCTCCGTATACCAATTCATTACAATATAAAATGATTTCATTATAACATCTACGATGTTCGCATAAAAACAATCCCTTTTTATATTTTTCATAGGAGCAAGATAAAGATGCAAGCTTCATAATACTAGATTGTGAACAATTCAGTCCATTGTTTTCAAGTTCTAAATATTGAGATTTATTCGCAATAACCTTATTGCTAATTGCAATTGCAATATCAAGTGCTCTGACAGTACCCCATACAGGTGGTATTTGCTCTTCATCTCCAACTACTACTGCTTTTTTAGCTAATGAAAATGATGGTGCAGCGATTTCTGGCGATATCTGCCCTGCCTCATCTACAATGAGTAAATCTATGTAATTATACATATAATAATTGTTTTTTTCATTTCCATTATAAGCCAGAAACTGCTTTGGTAGCATAAAAAATGTCATAACCATACATGGGGATATCATTGCCAATCTATGATACATAACGTTTAAAACATTCTCAAATGTTTTTCCTTTCTGCTTATCACTGATCGGATTTTCTTCAATGAGCCATCTACTCTCATAATAATGAACCGCAAACCAAAATTCTGCATATCTAGCTCTATCAAGTAAGGCATTTAACTCGTAAATATCAAATTTATTCCATATATTAATTTCTATTTTCTTATCTGGAAGTATCTGATATTCGTTCAATTTATGAAAACTTTCTTTTAGCTCATTTAACATTTTCTCTATTGCTATCTTTTTCTGTGTTAATTCTTCGACTTCCTTAATAATAGCATTTTTGCATTTATTCATTTCTACTATTTGAGTGTCATTTTCATTAATTTTTTCACGATACTTACATTCTATCTCCTCGATTCTCATATTACGTCTTAAAAATTCCAATTCTTCAACTTGAATAAACGAGTATGACCATGCTACTATCTTATTCATAAAATATGGCAAAAACTTCAGCAGTCTTACATACCATGGAAGACTATCGTATGCTATTCTCCATGCAATACATCTGTCTAGATATTTTTTACTTTCTGCCTTATTGTTTTCCATATTCTCCAATAGAGTTAACTTCCTATTCTCTTTTATATTAATACATTCCACTAAATTATTAACATACGATTCGTAGCTGCTATTTTCGAGAATATGCTTAATTTTTTCAATTTTATGTAAACAATTCACTCTACACGAATTTATTTCAGATAGTTTATTGTATAAAATATTTTTGCAATTTAATAAATCCTTTTCATCCCTTTTAAAATAACTCCCAAATTCTATTACGAATTTTTCTTTTGAACTTTCTCGGTTTTCTTTAGATTCAAGAGTTTCAATAAACTCTCCACCATTAACAGTGGTATATTGATAATTATTTTTTTCAGCTTTTTTAAATTTTCCCTTAGATGGAAAATATGTTGCGAAACTATTTGTTCCAGTAATCCACTTTTTTTCAAGATTTAATAATCCGACTTCATCAATTTTTCCAAATGAATCTATTATATTAGTTACTGCTTGATTATTTGTGGATGAGGCAACTATAATAGGTGCTTCTTCCTCATTTAGTGCAGAATTTACATACATATTTGCAACAATAGATTGTAACAAAGTAGTTTTTCCTGTTCCTGGTGGACCACTTACTGCTAAAATATCCCCTTCCACTATTTCATTAAAATGATTTATTACCTCACGTTGAGATGATGATAACGAATATTCTCCCCCCATTTGTCCAACATGCTCTTTCATTTTTTTGAAATTTGTATTCAGAATCAATTGCTTGGATGGTTCTATTTTTCCATTTGTCAATTTGGAATACAGCCGATTCTCTTCATTTTTTTGTAGATGGTTGTACAATTGCAAAATATGTGCAGTTGAATTTACTGTAGAATCCATAAACGCGTAATACTTACCATCTAACTTTATTTTTTTATTTTCACAGTTAATGAACTCATCTTCAAACTTTGTTTCTGTAACAAATTCATACATTTTTACTGCATATTCAAAATATTCATTCCATGAATCAATTTGATTTCTTACATCCGTTGTTATTTCCATATATTGATCATATTTATCACTATTACCTATAGCTAATAGTGGTTCTTCCATTGGATATAAATATTCTCTTGGGATCCATGGCATTTTCCCCTCGTTCGAAGGAACTAATTGCCCACATTTATTAATGTTTACTGGCAAAAAGAAAATAGATGTCATTTCATCTACATTGTTATCTGTTCTAGAACTTTCTGAAAACTCCGTTGATATAGTTTTCAAAGCTATAATGATATTTTTTACTTCTTCCATAGACTCATCTACAGTATTAATGTCCTTTTCATATTCCTTTTTCCACAAAAAATCACTAGCCGATTTACATAGTTTTCCTTCTCTTAATTCCTCTAAGGTCACTGAACAAAATTTATCATTTTTATATTCTATTGTTCCCTGTGAACTTGCTGCTACTGCATTCCTAAAGTATTTCGTAATTTCAAACATTTATTTCTCCTCATCTAGTACCACATAATATAATAATGTCAATGTAATAATTTAAACTTTTCAGTAAATCTATTCGAAAATACTATCGAAATCGAATCATACGTAATTAATTTTACACCTACATTTGTTATTTAACAATAATTTTGACCACGAAATGTAATTTATATATCATTCTTATTTCACAACAATATTATTTAGTATTCAAATCACAATATCCCCTGCTTGCTAAAAGATGTGGATGATTAGATTTAGGCTCGAGATGAAAAAACGAAACTATCAACCGGTTAATATGAAATTTCTTTGATCTTTTAACAAAGAATCGGGTATAGCACCCTAATAATTCTTTTTAACTATTCTGTATATTTTCAAGAGTGTCTTTTTCTCTTTCTACCTAAACTTATTATCAGATTTTAATTTAGAACTGAGATGCTAAACTAAAGTTGTAACAGCAACACTGATATTTATGATAAAATATTTCATAAGAAAGTGAGGCTATAATAATGGCAGGAATCAAGAAAATTTATACCCCTGAATTCAAAAAGAAAATGGTAAAATTAGTCCTTGAAGAAGGACGTCAAATGAAAAGTG
>JBFHFI010000167.1:0-5090 GCA_041583675.1 Butyrivibrio sp.
ACTTTAGCTGCAGCTACAAATTGGTTATGCAGTGCCTGGAAAATTCTCTGTTGGTCCTTACCATCATTCTGTCTGATCACACCAAGAAGCTTTGAACCAGCTCTTGCACTCATATTTATTTCATTGAAGCAGAGCCAATATTTAACTCTATCACTGTATCTTTCAATAAGAGTTTTAGCAAATTTTTCAAATAAAGGAATGACATCTTTGTTGTTCCAACCATCATAGCCTTCAATTACCTCAAGAGGCAAATCGAAATGTGAGATTGTAACAAATGGCTCCATGTTTAATTTTAAACATTCATCAACAAGACTATCATAAAAAGCGAGAGCTTTTTCGTTAGGACAATCGTCGTTCAAATTAGGAAAAACTCTTGACCATGACATAGAAAATCTGAAGGTCTTCAATCCCATTCCTGCTAATAATTTCAAGTCTTCTTTATAAGTATGATAAAAATCAATACCACGTCTTTTAGGATAATATGTATTGTCTTTACAAGCTCTTGCTTCTGCAATCTTTTCTTTGGTCACTTCGAATTGGATCTGTTTCGTCAATGCCATTTCTGGATCATAAGTCATAATATCAGGAACACTCATACTTCTGTTATCGACATCGTAGGCACCTTCTGCCTGAGAAGCAGCTATTCCACCACCCCATAAGAAATTCTTATTCATCACATACCTCTTATTAACATTTTTATTCATCTTACCAAGTCTTTATCAAACTCAAATAGATAATCATAAATACACTTAGTTTTAAGTTTGAAAGTATTTCAAACTGCTATCATGCATTTTTTCTTTCCAATCAATACTCCATCTTCAACTGCTATATGTTAAAGTTAAATACCAAACATACAATCAGCTAAAGACAGAGTATATTTTACAAATCTGTTCTATTTACTTTTGAAGCTAAATAGATATCCTTGAGGAGCAACAACCTTTTTATCAGTACTTGAAACATCAACAGAATCTGGATCTGTAACTATTACTGGAGAGATCATTGAATATCCTTCTTTTTTAATTGATTCAATATCAAAAGTAGCTATTAAATCACCTTTCTTAAGTTTTGCACCTTCTTCCATCTTCACTGAAAAATATTTACCTTTCAAATTTACAGTATTTATTCCTAAGTGAATCAAGAGTTCAATTCCTTCGTCTGAAATGATTGAAAAAGCATGACCAGTATAGAAAGCTGCATCTAAAACACCATCACATGGGGAATAGAGCTTACCTTCTGAAGGATTGATTGCAACACCTGATCCCATTGTACCGCCTGAAAATACAGGATCTGGAACTTCGCTCAGATCTATCACCTCACCATTCATAGGTGAGAATATATCGCCTTCTTTACCAACAGATTGAGCAACTTGTGCTTCAACAGCAGGAGCAATTGTTTCGTTAGAAGTACTGCTTACCTTAACTGTTTTAGCTACCAAGCCGTTTTTTTCATCTTCTGCATCTGAGAATGCAAAGAACCAAGTGGCTAAGAAACCTACTGACATTGCTAATGCATCAGCTACAAGATAACCAAGGAAAGCTGGATCAACACCAGTTTCTGGATTAAGTACAGCTGCAATTTTGAATATACCATTTCCACCAGCATAGTGAATTCTTGCTCCTACCAAACCAACAATTGCTCCACCAACAGATGCACCTATACATGCTGCAATAAGTGGTTTTTTTCTTGGCAATGCAAGACCATAAATAGCTGGTTCTGTGATACCACATAGAGCTGAAATCATTGAAGGTAATGCAATATCTTTAACAGATTTTTTCTTTGTTTTTATAAAGATAGCCAAACAAACACCAAACATAGCTAATTGGTTGGTAGATACCAATGCATTCAAACCTGAAGAACCAGTTGTTGCAATTTCATTGATGAAGAGTGGTACAAATCCCCAGTGAAGTCCCATCATAACAAGTATCTGCCAGAAGAATCCCATTACAAGACCTGCAATTACAGGGAATGTTGTATAGATACCATTTCCGATAAATGACAATATGTTTGATAAGAATGTTGCAATAGGTCCGATTACTAGATAAGTGAAAGATACTGAGATCATCAATGTTAACATTGGTCCGAAGATATCTTTGATGTTCTTATTCATGTGTTCGTTGAAGAATTTACCAATTCTTGAAGCGAAATAAACGGCAAATATAGCTGGTATTACGCTGGATTGATATTTCATCAAGATTACTGGTATTCCTAAGAATTCCAAGAAGATCTTTGATTCAAATAGAGTTCCTGCAAAGATTGTGTATAATGGTGTTCCACCCATAGCAGCAATCATATTAGGGAATAACAATGCAGCAGAAATTAAAATACCCATATAAATATTAAAATTGAACTTTTTAGCAGCACTTGCTCCAACCATCAATGGTAAGAAATATAACATGGACTGACCTGCAGCATATAATATTTGGTATGTACCTGTTGATTTTGGTAACCATCCTAAATAACTTATAATAGCTAGGAATCCAAGAGTGATACCAGAAGCTGTTAAAGGTCTAATTAAAGGTTGGAATATTCCTGATACTAAATCAATGAATTTATCCAATAGGTTACTTTTTTGTTTTGGTGAATTATCTGGTGCAGATTCTTCAGATTGGTCTAGTTTAGCCACTTGAACCACTGCTTGATAAACATCATCAACTTCAGAGCCAATAACTACTTGAGTTTGTCCAGCACTCATAACGACAGCCAATACTCCATCAATATTTTCTAATTCTTCTTTATTTATTTTGCTTTCATCTTTGATGATGAATCTCAATCTTGTAATACAGTGGGTCAGATTTGTAATATTTTTTCTACCACCGACATTAAATACTATAGCTTTTGCAAGCATATTGTAATTTTTCATCCCTTTTCTCCTAATATTTATATTCATTCATGCAAGTGCTAGCTATTCTTCCATGAAAAAAATGCAAAAAAAAACGATACATACTGGAATAACGTTATGTTATTCTTAATATGTATCGCCTACTTAAAGTAACAATCAATTTATTTGTTTATTTTAAAACTCTTATAATGTGAATCATAAGAAAGAACTTTTGGTTCTTGTTTAATTTCGTCTGTAAATAATATTCAATTTTATTAACACAGTTGAGGACATCCGGATATTTATTAAATAAGCTATTTATCATATCCATATCAAACTCTATGTCATTTTCATCATTTTCCTCAGAACTTATTGATAAAATCAGATATTTCAAATGGTAAATCAGTCTGTCATAAACAAACGAATCGTTATCGAACTTTAATTTAAATTTAAGCCGTATTATATTCACGATGTCCTTGATTTTCTTTGTTAAATCTAAGGCACTTAAATCATAAGTGCTGGTATGGTTTATTTGAGCATTTATGATATGTAGGGCAATATGTCCTACCTCATATTCACTCAATTCAATACTTAAGTTCTGATTTATAAATTTTCTGGATTTCTCTGCTAATTCAAATTCCTCTGGGTAATATTTTTGAATTTCATACATCATCAAATTTGGATTGGTAATATTATCCTTGCATAATTTTACGGCCATATTTAGATGATCCATCAATGTAACATATAAGAAATCACTCAATTCTTTTTTTGAGTTTTCTTCGATAAAGTCAATGACTTTAAATGTAACACTTGTAATTTCATCAGGAATATTGACTAACAGGTTTGAAAGTCTTTTTGTAGCTTCATTATTTTCTGCTGTGAGTGTGAAAGTTTTTTCAATTTTAGAATCATCTACTAGATTGCCTTTACTAGCTTTAAAGCCAATACCACAACCAAACAGTACCAACTCTTCATTTTTTTCATTAATAGCTATTACAGAATTATTGTTGAATACCGTTTTTATGAACATAGAGACCCCTTTATAAAAAATATTATATACAAGTATTTTTCTAAAAGTATCGCCTTCCAACAGTAACAATCTTTTGAACTAGACGAATACTAACACCCTTTTTACGACTTGTCAAATTATTTTTTCAATTATTTTTTTAGCTGTAAAAACAAATAAATTATGACATGTTGAAAGAAAGTAATGCACAGAAGTATTATATTTCGTAACAAATTCTTAATAATATAGCACAAAAATAAATGTTGCAGAAAAGTTTTTATTGATTATAACTTATCATATTTATGAAATTAATCCCCAATATTTAATACATCAACACTTGTATCAAGATGCGCTCTCACTAACCTCTCAGCTTCATCTTTAGAAGATGCCAAGAACAAATCATTTACAAGTTTCACATGATTTTTTCTTGTAAGACGCAATGGTTCTGAAGAATACGCTGTAATTTTGTAAAAAATATTCTTTTGTACATGTTTTTTATAGACATTGGTCAAAAAAGGATTACCAGCCATCTTCATTAGAGTTAGATGGAAATCAACTTCATATTTCCAGTGAGCAGCAGAAGTCACATTGTCATCAGTAATCCTAGCTTTCTCAATGAGCAACTGTCTTTTAATTTCATTTATTTTTCCAAAACTCATGCGCGCTGCTTGGCATTCTAAAGCAACTCTAACCATCAAGCTTCCATATAATTCTTCTTTGTTTATAGGTTTGACCAATGTTCCTTTTCTAGGATAAGTTTCAAGATACCCATCAGCTGTCAATTGAGTTAAAGCTTCTCTCAAAGGAGACATACTTACCCCCAATTCTTTAGCCAGTTTTTTACGATCAATTAAAGTCCCAACTGGAATTTCAAAATTGATTATCCTTTCAAGTATTGTATCATACACCTGTTCAGTTAAGGATCCTTGCTTATTATCCAAATTGTTAATTTCGTTGGTATCTTTTTGCACTGTTAGCATCCCTATATCAAAGATTTTAAGAAAATATTCAAAATTCAAATAAATAATATATTTCTTTCTATATAAAATATTTCACCTAATATTCGTATTATGATTTAGATTTTATGTAGTGTCAACAGATATTTTAACTGAGATATCAGTTGAACTTTTTATTCATAATAATCAGATTATTTTGTGATAAATTATAATTTTCGAACTTTTATAAATCAAGTCTTTAAAATTTCATACAAAATATCTATTTATTTAATTCTTTAATATATAAATATTTATAATTATAATATTGTAA
>JBFHFI010000168.1:0-5013 GCA_041583675.1 Butyrivibrio sp.
GACTCTTTTGTTTATATTGATTTTATATTTACTACATGAAGACAATTTTTCACGTAGTATGATTTTTATATTTTTTATTTTAAATATTTTATATGAATTTGTTGCAAGATTTGGATTAAGAACTTTTTTACGTCATATTAGGAAAAAAGGATTCAATCAAAAGCATATAGTTCTAGTTGGATATAGTAGAGCGGCAGAAGGTTATATTGATCGAGTGAAATCTTTTCCACAATGGGGATATCATATACTGGGAATTCTTGATGATAATGTTGAAATTAATACAAAATATAGAGCTGAGCGAGTTATTGGGAGAATTAATGAATTAGAAGAGACTATTGCTAAAAACGATATTGATGAAATGGTAATTACATTAGATATCAAGGAATATGGTAAACTGGAAAATATCGTAGCAAAATGTGAAAAATCGGGAATTCATACAAAATTTATACCAGATTATAATAACATTATACCTACAAGACCATATATTGAAGATGTACAAGGACTACCAGTAATTAATATTAGAAGAGTTCCTTTGAGTTCGAATTTTAATAAATATATTAAAAGGTCAATGGATATTATTGGGGGCTGCTTTGCAATTATTTTATTTTCTCCATTTATGTTGGCTACTGCAGCGATAGTGAAGATGACTTCACCGGGGGGAATTATATATAAACAAAAAAGAATTGGATTACATAATAAAGAGTTTGAGATGTATAAATTTCGTTCTATGGTTGTTCAAAAAGATGGTGGAGATACCAAAAAATGGACAAAGTGTGGAGATCCTAGAGTAACAAAATATGGGAAATTTATTAGAAAAACAAGTATTGACGAATTACCTCAATTATTTAATGTTCTCAAAGGGGATATGAGCTTGGTTGGACCAAGGCCGGAAAGACCTTATTATGTTAATATTTTTAAAGAAGATATTCCAAGATATATGGTAAAACATCAGGTGCGACCAGGAATTACGGGATGGGCTCAAGTAAATGGATATCGAGGAGATACTTCTATTAAGAAAAGAATAGAGTGTGATATATATTATATTGAGAATTGGAGCGTATTTTTTGATGTTAAAATATTGTTTAGAACAATATTTAAAGGTTTTGTAAATAAAAATGCGTATTAGAAAGTTTTGGAAAGGAACACAAAATGGCAAAATACAGAGATTTTGATGATGATTTTATATATGATGATGAGGATTGGGGAGATGAGATAAAAGAGAAAAGACCCAAAGCATCCACAAAAGCGAAATCGTCATCACGTCCTAAAAAAAAGAAAAATAAAAAAAAGAAACGAGTGGTTTTAATTGCTGTTGTTATTTTGGAAGTATTTGTTTTGATTATGGGATGTGGAATTTACTATGTTGCCTCAAAGTTTAGTCAAATTGGTTTTGATGATTTAGATAGAGAAAAGATTGTAATAAATGATGATTTGGATGAAAATACACAAGAAACACTAAAAGGGTATACCAATATTTTATTATTGGGTTCAGATGCTCGTGATAATGATCCAGATGTGATTACTGAGACAGGAGAAAGCCATACAGATTCTATGATTATTGCTAGTATTAATAACGAAACCAAAGAGGTGAAGTTGGTGTCCTTATATAGGGATACTCTTTTATACATTCCCAAAAGTGCGGATTCCTCAGAATTTATATATAGTAAGGCTACGGAAGCTATGTTCTTATATGGATTAGAATCTACAATAAGTATGTTTAACTCTAATTTGGATCTTGATATTCAAGAGTATGTTATGGTAAATTGGGATGCACTTATTGAAATTATAGATGCAGTTGGTGGAATTGATATAGAAATTAATGATACGGAATTGTATTGGTTAAATGAATATTTACGCGATACAGGAGCAAATACAGGGAGAACTTATACAGAAGTTGCGCAATCAGGATATGTACATTTAGATGGAATACAAGCAACAGCATATTGTAGAATACGTTATGGTGGTGGAAGTGATTACAGAAGAACAGAAAGACAGAGGACAGTACTTAGTCTGGTATTTGAACAAGCTAAGAAAATGGGTGTAACGAAATTAGATGCAGCAATCAATGCAGTTGTTGATAATGTAGTAACTAGTATGGACGGAACAGAGATATTTAATATGGCGAAATCAATAGCAAGTTATGAACTTGTGGACCAATCTGGATTTCCATTTGAATTAACAGATCAAGTAAAAGAAATAATAGGTTTAACAGTAACAGATCCTGTAATAGCAATTGATTTGGAACAAAATGTATCAGAGTTGCATGAATATTTATTTGGGGTAATAGATTACCAACCATCGGCAACGGTACAAGAAATTAGTGACAAAATTATAACCATGACCGGGGTGAAATAATGTCAAAAGAGTTTATATTTACAAAAGAAGATCATACATTTGTGATTTGTGCATATAAAGAGAATCCTCATATTGAGGAAACCATAGAATCTCTTGAAAAACAAACATTGAAATCTAATGTTATTTTATGTACATCAACACCAAATGAATATTTAAAAAATATATGTAAAAAACATCAGCTGGAAATAATTGTAAATCCTAATGTTTCAGGACTGGGGAGTGATTGGAATTATGCATATTCACAAGCGAAAACTGAATTAATTACTATTGCTCATCAAGATGATATTTATGAACCGGATTTTGTAAAAAATACATTAGAATATGCAAATAAAGACAAAAATACGATGTTCTTATTTACAGATTATTATGAAGCACGTAATGGAGAAAAGGTAAATTCTAATAAGTTATTACGAATTAAAAGAATGATGAATTATCCATTATCTTTATCAGTGTTTTATTCAAGTAAGTTTGTAAGAAGAAGAATGCTTTCTATTGGATGTGCAATATGCTGTCCTAGCGTAACTTTTGTAAGAAAAAATATAGGAAAGAATCCTTTTGTTGAACAATATAAAAATAGCTGTGATTATGCTACCTGGGTTAAGTTTTCCAAAAAAAAGGGCTCAGTGATTTATATAAAAAAACAATTATTGGGACATAGAATTTATCCGGAATCTACAACGAGTTTTAATTTATCGGAAAATATAAGAAAAAGGGAAGATTTGGAAATTTTATGTGATTTTTGGCCTGTTTTTATAGCGAAGCTTATAAATAGGGTATATTCAACAAGTGAAAAAAGTAATGAATTAGAAACGGAAAGGGAAAAATAAGATGACTTTTAAACTGCAAATATTGTTGCTGATATGTTTTCTAATTGCCTTAATAAGTATTATTAATTTATGCAGGAATAAAAAACTTGATTTAAAGCAAGGGTTACCATGGATACTGGTATTGGTTGTTTTGATAGTTTTTGTAATTTTTCCTTCTTTTTTGGAATATTTAGCGGTGATTCTTGGAATTGAGACACCTATTAATATGCTTGTTGTTTTTGGATTTGTGTTTGCCTCATTGTTAATATTATCATTGACTATTCTTGTTTCGAATTTATCCAAGAGTGTGAAAAGTCTTACTCAAAAAATAGCATTAATGGATGAGGAAATCAAAGAAATTATAAAAGATAAACATGAGGTATAAGATGAAAAAATTAATTATTATTCCAGCTTATAATGAAAGTGAAAATATAGTAAATACAATTGATAATATAAAAAAATATGCAAGTGATTTTGATTATATTATTATAAATGACTGTTCTAAAGATAATACAGAAGCTATATGTGAAGAAAATAATTTTCATTATATATCTTTACCAGTAAATTTAGGAATTGGTGGAGCTGTTCAAACGGGATATTTGTATGCAAAAAATAATGGATATGATATAGCGGTACAGGTGGACGGAGACGGCCAACATGATACTGCTTTTTTAAATGTTATGGTAGAAAAAATGATGGAATTACAGGCGGATATGATTATAGGTTCTAGATTTATTAATATGGAGGGATTTCAGTCGTCAAGTTTAAGGAGATTTGGAATAAAATATTTTACAAATCTTATTAAATTACTTACAGGGGAGACAATTACAGATCCTACATCCGGACTTAGAATGATTAATAAATCAATTATTGATAAATTTGCAGAAGAATATCCAAGGGATTACCCGGAGCCGGATAGTGTTGTTACATTATTGAAAAATAAATATAAAGTGGCAGAAGTTCCTGTACTTATGAAAGAACGTATGAATGGAGAATCTTCTATATCTTTTAGAAAATCTATATACTATATGATTAAAGTGACGATTTCGATTTTTTTAGAAAGAATTAATTAGGGAAAAGGGGAAGTATGAAGTTAATAACATTAATGTATCTAGTTATTTTTTTGATTTCTATTGTTGCAATATCTTTTACTTTTATAAAATGCTATAAAAAAAATATAAAAATTGAAAATCTGTTTTTAATTGTGTTTGCGTTAATGGGAATGCTTTATATTTTGGTGCTTCCACCATATACATCTCCGGATGAAGCCACCCATTATGCAACGATTTTTTATTATACCAATCTTTCAAATAGTGAAAATATTCTTGACGAGGATGGATATACAATTGTAAGAAATACAGATTTAATTATGCAACATGCAGATCATTATTTGCCCTCTCTTGAAACATATTATTTTGTGACGGAAAATATATTAGATACCAATGTAGATAGTTCTAGTGCTTCTTATTATGTAAAACCATTAACGGAACCAATTACTTCCTATATTCCACAAGAAATAGGAGCGCTTATTGCAAAAGCTTTTGGAATAAATGGAATTATGACATTATATATAATGAGAATTATGACATTTTTAATGGTGGGGACTTGTTTTTATTATGCCATTAAAATCACCCCAATTGGAAAATATATATTTTTTTCAGTATCGTTATTGCCGATGGTATTAGAATTAAGCACATCTTCAAATTATGATTCTTCAATTAATGCAATGGTATTTTTATTTTTAGCATATCTATTTTATCTGAAATATAAAAAGAAATTGGTGGAATTGAAAGATATTCTGTTTATGATGATAATTTCTGTATTAATGTCTCCTATAAAATTAATATATGTA
>JBFHFI010000169.1:0-4994 GCA_041583675.1 Butyrivibrio sp.
AATAATAAGTGCAGATTCTATGCAAGTGTATAAAGGTATGAATATTGGAACTGCTAAAATTATGCCCTCTGAAATGCAAGGTATTCCACATCATTTAATTGATATTTTAGAACCTAATGAAGATTTTAACGTATATTTATTTCGCAAACTAGCAATCAAAGCAATTCATGAAATATACGAAAGAGGGAATATTCCCATTTTAACAGGAGGTACTGGGTTTTATATTCAATCTGTTTTGTATGATATTGATTTTACTGAAACTATTACAGATACTTCTTATAGAGATTTTTTAATTCAACTTTCTCAAGAAAAAGGGCGCGATTATTTATATGAATTATTACAAAAAGTTGATCCTAATTCAGCGGATACAATTCATAAAAACAATCAAAAACGAGTAATACGTGCTCTAGAATATTATCATCAAACAGGTAAATTATTTTCAAACCATAATCAAGAACAAAAATCTAGAACATCCCCTTATAATTTTATATATTTTGTATTAAATGATAATAGAGATGATATCTATCGTCGAATTAATAAGCGCGTGGATCTTATGTTGCAAAACGGATTAATAGAAGAGGTCAGAACTTTAATAAATCAAGGTCTTACCAAAGATATGATTTCTATGAAAGGAATTGGATATCAAGAAATTATATGTTATCTTCAAGGAGAATCCACCTATGAACAAGCAGTAGAATCGTTAAAGCAAAATACCAGACATTTTGCAAAACGACAACTAACATGGTTCCGTCGTGAAAAACAAACTTCTTTTGTACAATTAGAAAAGTTTCACCATAAAGAATCACTTGTTTTAAATTATATGTTAGAACAAATAAAATTAAAAAATATATTAGAGAGTTAGGAATTACATGAATACAGAAAAAAATATTTTATACAAAACATTAGGAATTTCAGATAAAGTTTTAAGTTTAACCACCGAAATAGAAGAATCTTTAATACAACAATTTAAAAATATTGATAATATTGCAGAATATAATCAAATTAAAGTATTACATTCTTTTCAAAAAAACAAAGTAAGTGAAGCGCATTTAGGGACCACCACTGGTTATGGTTACAATGATTTAGGAAGAGACACTTTGGAACAAGTATATGCTGATGTTTTTCATACAGAAACAGCTTTGGTTCGTTCTCAAATTACTTGTGGAACCCATGCTTTAACTATAGCACTTGCCGGAAATCTGAGACCGGGGGATGAGTTATTATCACCGGTAGGATTACCATATGACACATTGCAAGGAATTATAGGTATTAGACCTGAACCCGGGAACTTAGGCGAATATGGGATTACTTATGCCCAAGCAGATTTATGTGAGGATGGCTCTTTTGACTTTGAAGCCATTAAACTTGCAATTAATTCAAAAACCAAATTGGCCACAATTCAAAGGTCTAAAGGATATGCAAATAGACCCACTTTATCAGTTGCTAAAATTGGAGAGTTGATTTCATATATTAAATCCATTAATCCAAATATTATCTGTATGGTAGATAATTGTTATGGTGAATTTGTAGAAATTATAGAACCTTCAGATGTTGGAGCTGATCTAGTAGTTGGATCTCTTATAAAAAATCCAGGAGGAGGATTGGCACCTACTGGAGGTTATATCTGTGGAAAAAAACAATATGTTGATAATGCAGCTTATCGTTTAACAGCGCCTGGACTTGGAAAAGAATTAGGTGCATCTTTGGGAATTAATTCCTCTTTTTATCAAGGATTCTTTCTTGCACCAACAGTTACGGCGGGGGCTGTAAAAGGTGCGATTTTTGCATCACATTTATATCATAAATTAGGATTTAAGGTGAATCCACAACCAACAGAAAGTAGGCACGATATTGTTCAAGCCGTAGAATTAGAAAAAGCAGAATGGCTAATTGCTTTTTGTAAGGGGATTCAAGCTGCTGCACCTGTAGATAGTCATGTAACTCCAGAGCCTTGGAACATGCCTGGTTATAAAGATTTTGTAATAATGGCAGCAGGAGCATTTGTTTCAGGGTCCTCTATAGAGTTATCTGCTGATGGACCTTTAAGACCACCTTATACTGCCTTTTTTCAAGGTGGCCTTACTTGGAATCATGCGAAATATGGAATTATGTTAAGTGTTCAAAAATTAATCGAAGCTGGCTTGGAAATTTAATTTAATTTATATACATTCCACTATGATTATGATAATATAAAGAATGGAAAGTCGCTCTCAGAGTTCAAACTCTTGCGGCGAAATAGTGAGGAAAGTCCCCCTCAGAGTTCAGACTCTTGCGGCGGAATAGTGAGGAAAGTCCCCCTCAGGGTTCAGACTCTTGCGGCGGAATAGTGAGGAAAGTCCCCCTCAGAGTTCAGACTCTTGCGGCGGAATAGTAATCATTATTTATTAATTTTACGACCTGATTCTGCTGATAAATTGTCCAGTTGGACTCAAAATCAGGAGGTCATATGACAAAACTAAATCAATTAACCTTTGATATTTTACCCTATGAAAAATGCATAAAATACGGACCGGAATCTTTATCGAATGCTGAATTATTAGCTGTTTTATTAAGAAGTGGAACAAAAAAACATAACTGTCTAGAAATCGCATATTCTATTTTAAAAAAATGCGGAAATCAAGGCCTTTTGGGATTAAAACATCTAAATATTCATGATTTACAAAAAATTCAAGGGATTGGACAAGTTCGTGCAATTATGCTTGTTTGTGTAGGTGAATTATCTTCTAGAATTGCAAAAACTTCACTTCCTTCTTTACAGGAATTTCAATCTTCTTCAGTGATTGCTGAATATTATATGGAAGATATGAGACATCTTGAAAAAGAACATTTTGTAGTTTTATTATTAAATACAAAATGTCGGTTGTTACATAAATCTGTTTTATCTGTTGGAACAATTAATTATACATGTGTATCCACACGTGAAATATTTAAAGAAGCCCTCAGTTATGGTGCAGTTTATATTATTTTACTTCATAATCATCCTAGTGGTGATCCTACACCAAGTAAAGATGACATAGTTACAACCAAAAGAATTATAGAAGCAGGTAATTTAATAGGAATACCTATGTTAGACCACATAATAATTGGGGATCACTGTTATGTGAGTTTTAAAGAAAAAAAACTTATTTAGAAGGGAAGATATAAATGGCTCGCAATATATTTGGAGTTGATATTGGAACAAGTAATATCAAAATATACTCAAAAGATAATGAAACAATACTAAATCAAAAAAATATAATCGCAATCGCGAATAAAACAGAAATATACGCATATGGAGATGAGGCATTTGAAATGCATGAAAAAGCTCCTGATAGTATTCAAGTAACTTTTCCAGTAAAATATGGCGTTATTGCAGATTTTGATAATATGCAAACATTATTTTTGCAATTCATCAAAAAATTCAATGGAGAAAAAAAGAAATTAGAATCTGCTGATTATTATATTGCAGTACCAACAGATATTACAGAAGTTGAAAAAAGAGCCTTTTTAGAATTAGCTAGAAATTCAAAAGTCCGTGCTAAAAAGATTATGATTATTAATAAACCTGTGGCAGATGCTTTGGGTGCCGGTGTAGATGTTAATATTGCAAAAGGAATTATGATTGTTAATATTGGTGCAGACACCACTGAAATTGCAATTCTATCTTTGGGTGGTATTGTATTAAGTAAAACTGTAAGATTTGGTGGAAATAAATTAGATGAACAAATCATTAGTGCTATTCGAAAAAAATACAATTTAATTATCGGAAATAAAACGGCAGAATATATTAAATTCGAAATTGGTAGTGCTCTAAAACAAGAAGAAAAATTCACGTCTATTTATGGACGTCATATTGTAACTGGATTACCTACCAAATGTAATATATCTTCTACCATAGTATATGATTGTATGATTGAATTTATTAATCAAATTATTGATTCTATGAAAATGATTCTTGAAAGAACACCACCTGAGTTAGCTGCAGATATCATTGAAACTGGAATCTATTTAACAGGAGGTTCTTCTGCAATCAAAGGAATGGCAGATTTAATTAATAATGAAACTGATTTGCACGTTAATATTGCAGACAGACCTTCCGAATGTGTTGTAAGAGGAATCAAAAAAATTATAGAGAAACCGGAGTATAATGATATTGCTTATATTCCTAAAGAACGTATTATAGAATAACAATGATATTTTATAGAAATTATGTAGATTAGGAAATGATTATGAGAAAAAAAATAAAAATTATTCTTTCTGCAAAAGTATGGCTTACTAGCTTAACCTTTGTTTGTATTGCTTTGATTGGGTTAACATTTTTCACAGATGTCTTAACCAAACCCATTCAAGAAATAACATCGG
This sequence comes from Butyrivibrio sp., assembly GCA_041583675.1. Lineage (GTDB taxonomy): Bacteria > Bacillota > Clostridia > Lachnospirales > Lachnospiraceae > Eshraghiella. The sequence goes on from JBFHFI010000169.1 coordinate 4,342, forward strand.
ATATTGTGATTCCACTTCAAAAGGGTGTAAATGGAATAGGTCTTTGGTTAACAGAGAAAAATGATTTATTTCAATCTGTCGAACAATTAAAGGCAGAAAATGAAGAATTGCAAGCTAAATTAGAATTAGTTAATCAAGAAAATTTAAATATGCAGAAAGATCAAATCGAACTAAATAATTTACGAAAATTATATAAGATAGATCAAAATTATTCTACCTATGAAAAAGTGGGTGCTAATATTATTGGTCGAAGTTCTAGTAATTGGTATAGCACATTTACGATTGATAAAGGTCTTGAGGATGGAATAGAAGTAGATATGAATGTTATAGATGGAAATGGTCTTGTTGGTATTGTTACTGAAGTTTCCAATAATTATGCTATTGTTAGATCCATTATTGATGATAATAGTAATGTGTCTGCTATGCTTTTAAATACTTCAGATATTTGTACTGTAAGTGGTGATTTAATGCAATTAGAAAATGGTTATATTGATTTATTGTATCTTAGCGAGGATGTTGAAATTTCCAATGGAGATAGTATTATAACATCTAATATAAGTGATAAATATTTAGAGGGTATTTTAATTGGTTATGCAAAAGATGTTACTCTTGATTCTAATAATCTTACAAAATCAGGTTACATAATTCCAGCT
>JBFHFI010000170.1:0-4984 GCA_041583675.1 Butyrivibrio sp.
TTTATAAGTAGGATTTTGAGAATAATAACTTGTGCTTCCATCCTCATCTGTTGCAATTAGATATGGCATCCATTCTGCCTCTGGATTTACTTCTAATGCTTGCATCAAAGGATTATTTGGTGCCCACCAAGGTCCAAAAAAAGATCCACATTCTCCATTTGAAATCAATTCAATAATATTGCTATTGGTTCTTAATAAAAAATTATTATCTAAAATTCCTGATACATACATTTCATGTATATGTGCCAATGCTTCTTTTGCTTCATATTGAACAGACCCATATACCACATTTCCATCTTCATTATAAATCCATTGTTTCGGAAAAGCTCCATAAGTAGAAAACACAATATCTAATAAATATTCACTACTATATCCACATTCTCCACTTAAGTTTGGATCACATACTAATCCAATTGTATTACCATCCCCATTATTTCCTGGATCCTTTTCTATAAATTGACTTACAATATATTCCACATCTGCTAAAGTTTCTGGATCTTCTAATCCTAGGTCATCCATCCAATCCTTACGTAACCACACCATATTGGGACCATCATCTATATTAGTTTCTGGAATCGCCATTATTTTATCATCAAAGGTTACAACATCCGTAATATTTGATCCATAACTAGTATACATATCTTTGATTGTATCGCTCATACAATCCTCATAAGCTTGTGTCAAATCGGCTATCATATCATTTTCAACCAATAACTGTAGGTCATCAAGACTTTCAACAACCATAATATCCGGAATATCTCCAGATGAAATTGCCATTGATACACTTGTATTATATTGTGTGTCCATTTCTTCAAATACATCTTCATTTTGTACATTAATCAAATCTAATAAAAATCTTGTATATGCATTATCTTCATAAGTTTCATCATTTGGTAAGTTTGAATTATTGCTTCCTATAAGCTTGCCCAATGTATAATTCACCTGTTCAGGATATTTGCCAAAAGGTGTTGTTCTTGCTATTTCCAATTGTGTATAATAATCCTCATCTTTACTTACTTGCGTCGATACAGTTTCTTTATTTTCTTCACAACCAGTAATTCCTATGGTTAAAATAATTCCCACTGCGATTATTAGTATTTTTTTTATTTTCATAGAGTATATTCCTTTGCCATTCTCTTATTTATATTATTATAATTATACCCATAATAACATAAAATACAAACAATTAATTATCCCTTTACGGCTCCAGAAACACCTTCTCTATAATATTTTTGTGTAAACAAGAATAATGTTGCAATTGGAATAGAAATACAAACGGCACCGGCTGCAAAACTATTGAACCAATTAAAAACATATTCTTTTTCCAGCATATTCCATAACCCTATGGATACCGTATAATATCTTGCATCTGCACGACATATTACTTTTGCAAAGATAAAATCAAGCCATGGAACCATAAATGACTGTAAAATTGTAAAGACTATAATAGGTTTACTTAATGGAATTGTAATTTTTGTAAATACTTGCCACTTTGTTGCCCCATCAATAAAAGCTGCCTCATCAATACTTTTAGAAATTGTATCAAAAAATCCTTTGGAAATATAAAATCCAAGTCCTGAACCTGCTGAATACACTAGTATCAGGGAAACTCGAATCATAGATCCTTCAGAAAGTCCTACTGCTTTTAAAATATAATACACTGCAATCATGGACATAAATCCAGGAAACATACCCAAAATAAGTGCTAAATTCATAAAAGGTTTTCTTAATTTAAAACGTAACCTAGACATACAATATGAAACAGATAGCACAAAGAATGTTGAAATAATACAAGTAAAAATTGCAATTACTAATGTATTTATAAACATTTGTGGAAAATTCAAAATTCCTGTATCTGAAAATAATTTTGTATAATTTTCAATTGTAAATCCTTTTGGAATAATTGTAGAAACATAAGAACCTTTTTCTTCTCTAAAACTAATTAATAATATCCAAATAATTGGTAATACCCAAATAATAGACAATATAGATAATAAAATATGTACCAGCACATTGGTAATTGTCTTTTTTTCCTTTGCACGATTTCTCATTTTTTTCATTATTGGAATCCCTCCTCATTATTATAAGACGATGTATTATGATAAGTAATCAAAGATACAATTGCCAATACAATAAACGTCATAATACCAATTACTGCCCCAAGGTTATAATATTGATTATCAATTGTTAATTTATACAACCATGTAACTAAAAGGTCCGTTTTACCCGCTGTTGAACCAACTGGAGTAGGACTTCCACCTGTCAATAAATAAATAACATTAAAATTATTTACATTTGCTGCAAATGTTGTGATTAAATATGGTGATGTAACAAATAGCATATATGGAAGTGTAATCTTAACAAATGTCTTAAATGCATTTGCTCCATCCATTCTTGCTGCTTCATATAATTCCGTTGGTATATTTTGAAGTACACCCGTTATTTGTAACATTGTAAATGGAATACCAATCCACAAATTAATTACAATAACCATAATTCTTGCCCATGTGGCAGATGTCCAAAATGGAAGGGGATTTGATATAAAATTATTTTGTTGTAAAATAACATTTACAATTCCATTTTGTGCAAAAATTGTTCTCATAATTAACAACGAAACAAACTGTGGAATTGCCACAGATAATATAAAATTAAATCTCCAAAATGCTTTTGCTCTTGTACCTTTTCTATTAATAACCATTGCAAGCATCATTCCCAATATATAATTGGTAAATGTTGCAAGTACTGCCCATATTAAAGTCCATCCCAATACTGCCCAAAAGGTTCCACCTATTGAATCTTTAAAATTTAATACTTTTGTAAAATTATCTAAACCAACCCAGTTAAAAATAATTGTATGAGCATCCACCTTACTATAATTTGTAAATGCCATTGCAATCATAAAAACCAATGGTAAAATTGTAAATATTAATATTCCTGCTGTTGGTAAAGTTAATAATAATTTATGTAAATCCTTGTCAAACAAGTTCTTTATATCCTCAAATACATTTGGTGGTCTTTTACCACTCTCTTTTATTGTTTGTGCTTTATAAGCACTAATTACTGAAGCTCTCCAAAATAAAATAAATCCAATTACTAAAAATATTGTTGCGATTCCGTATAAAAGCATTAAAAGTGAACTATCACCTTTTGTATATACAAATACACCCAGAGCATCCGACCATTCTTTTTGTTGTTCTTCTCCTCCAAGTTCAATTAACTTTTGAATATTTTCAATTCCTGTTCCAAAAATAAAATATATAAATAGAATTTCAGAGGCTAAAAATAAAATTCCTTTTACAAATTGTTTTTTCATAATATTTCCAAGTCCCATAATGATTATGGATAGCCTTGTAATGATATCACCTTTTCTAATTGCATTTTGAAATGTATAAGGTGAAAGAAATTCTAGATTTTTATTTTGCTTGATTTTTACCTTTGGCATCAAAGCACCTCCCATAATTATATTTTATATAGTTTTATAAAGCCCCAATGAGCCATACTTGCACAACTCATTGGAGCATTATGTATGATTATAATTTTTATTTACTCAACAACACTTGAATTCAAAGATTCATTTAACGCTTCTGTCATTTCAGCCGCATTATCGTGTGTTACTTCTCCATTAATAATCGATCTACCAAAGTTCTCAGCTGGTGTCCAATAATTACCCATTGCAGATACAAAAGGTTGAAGAATTGATGTATTATCAAAAGTATCATTTTGTGCAATTACTAAAGCATCTGTTTGGAAGCTTTCTTGTTCAAGAAGCATAGTATTACATGGCACAATACTTCTTGCTTCATAATGTGCAAGCTGTGCATCTTCGCCACCTAAGTACATAGCAAGAGCTACTGCTACTTGTGGATATTCACAATTAGGATTAACACCAATTGCTTTTGATCCAGCAAAAGATTTCATTTGTTGATCTTCACCATTAATTGTAATTGTTGGAAGTGCTGCAATTCCTAAGTTATCACCAAGTGCTGCTAAAGCATTTGTATAATCCCATGAACCTGAAAACATAGCTGAAATAGAACCATCTGTTAGTCCTGCCATTCCTGCACCAGCATCATCAACTACAAAGTTGCTATTTGCTGCAAGATCTACTAAATAATCTGTAACTTCTGTTGCTTTATCCCCTGAAAAATCAATTCCAGCTTCTTCATCAATACCATATGTTCCAAATAATGTACATCCATTTGCTACATAGAATGAAGCAATATACCATGAATTTGCAAGAGGAAATGATACGACTCCTTTTTCAAGCATTGTATCTAAATTTGCAATATCTTCATCTGAAAATACGCTTGTATCATAATACATATACCATGTATTTGTTGTAAAAGGTACTCCGTAGATACTTCCATCTACTGAAACTGACTGTACAATTGCATCTGAATTAGTTGATTTAACATAATCTGCTGTTGTTCCGCCTAATTCTGAAATTGCACCTGCATCTAAAAGTGTTGTAATCTGATCATTTGCAAACATATATACATCTGCTGATGCTGATGGATCCTGTGAAATTGTTGTACCTGCATCTCCTTCACTACAAACACCATATTCAAATGTCAAATCCCAAGTTGGATGCTCTTCATTAAATGCTTCACACTGTGTTTGAAGCCATTCACCATAATCAGAAGATTGATCCTCTGTTGGTCCCCATACTGTAATTGTTGCTGTTATTGCCTCTTCTGTTGCATCTGCTTCCTCTGTTGTTGTCTCAGCATCAGTTGCTTCTGTTGAGTCACTTGTTGATGAATCATCGGAACATCCTACTACGGATGCGATGCACATTGCTCCTACTAGGAATAATGCTGCCACTTTTTTAAATTTCATTGTTTTTCCTCCTTTTTACATATAAGTCTTTAATTACTACTTATCTTGTACTACTTTTTTATTATAATTTTTTTATAATAAATCGTATATATCAATAATCTTTGAAACATATTGCTATTTTAAGATGAACTAAAAAAAACAAAAA
>JBFHFI010000171.1:0-4907 GCA_041583675.1 Butyrivibrio sp.
AGATTTTAATTGAAGCTACTTGTTCCCGATTCAAACTCTCTATTAGATCATACATTTTAACTTTATCTTCATAACTAACTGTTTTAAATTGTTCTACTGCTTCATGAGGAATACTTCGCTTCTTCACTTCATTATACCAATATTCTCTTGTTTCAATTTCATGTTGCTTCAAGTATTTATCATCTGTAATCAAAACATCAACCTGCGTTTTTTTACTTTTTTCATCGAAATTTTTATGCTTTAAGGTTTCTTCATCAACTTCCAAGATTTCATCTATTTCTTTTTTTAAAGTGAATACTCTTCCTACATAATGATAAGAAAATCTTCCTGCTCTTCCCACAATATTTCTTGCATCAAAATTACGTAATTGTTTACTACCTTTTTTTTCAGAACAGATAATAATATTTTTAGCCGAAGTATTAACGCCTTCTGTAATGGTTGTAGTCGAAATCAAAACTAACAGCGTGCCACTATTAAATAGATTTATTATTTCTTTTTGAATATACTTTGGAACCAATCCATGATGAATTCCTATTCGATTTTTCAAAGCCTTCAATACAATCCAATCTTCTCCAAATGTATTTGATATATGATTTAAAAACATAATAAAATATTTTTGTTTTTCTCCATCACTTTGGTTATCGTAAAATGACTCAAGGTTTAATAAATCACACATTTTAGTAGCATATTTTTCAGTTCCAGCCTTTGTACAATAATATATTATTGTATTTTCCTTTGTCGTTGTAAATTGATTGACTATATTTGCCACTTTTTCATAAATACTAACACTCCCAATATTTACAACTTTGTTTTCAATAGTGTATTCTTTTTTTCCCCTTATTTCATAAATATGCTTGTTTACTATTTCCACACTGTTATAATCTAAAATTTCAAATCCTCTATCCTTAGTAAAATTCCCAAACGAGTCTGATATATAACCCTCATTCTCTATGATTTTCATATATGGTCCTGCCATAAGTATATCAATTGCTTTCCTACATGAATATTCAAGTGCTATTCTATACGCTGTATCTCTCTCATTCTCTCCAGTAGTTTCATCATCAATAATATACTCATTATCAATTTTGTATATTTCATCTATAAAAATGAAGTCAAATGTTTGTTTCAGATTTTTATCTATATATGATAAGAATCTTTCAGGTGTAAAAAGCCAAATGTTTTTTTCACCAATTCCCATATCATCACTCAATGTATGAATTGAATATTCTGAAAAAAAACCTTTATCTTTTCTATTGTTAATCAAATCCTTGTAATTTTCACCTAATAAACTAATGGTTGGAAATATCAAAACTACATTATGATATCTCATTTTTTTAATGATTTGATAAGTTAAAAATGTCTTTCCGAATGAAGTTGGGGCTGTCAGTACATATCTATTTTTTTCATCTTTAATAAATCTATCTAAAACTTTTTTTTGATACTTATGGAGTTTGACAATTCCATCAACCCTAAGACTACTTTCACATATTAAAGCAGAAACTGTGTCTAGTGAAAAATCATCTATCACCGGAATTTCTTTACTGAATTTATCTAAAAGCAAATCATAATATTGCGGCACTCCGATATGGTTTGATAATTCGAACAAAAATTTATAATCATTTGCCGAAAGTCTCTGATTCTTTATTTCATCAAAATAGTTACATACAATTTTAATTAATGATGAATTATCCCTTTCACTTTTACACTTGTTATACGCTTTTACTAAATCAACGGTTTCCTTATAGATATCCATTCAATCACATCTTTCTTTATTAATGATACACCTGTCAATGGTAAAAATATAAAAAATAGAGATATATCAAACGGCAATCCGTTTTTAAACTTTTTTTTAGAAACCTCATTTGATATATACTCAATTCTCTTACTAATATCAGCTTCATAATTACATTTTTTATCAATTTCATATGCAACAAACATTGGATAAATTAATTTCATATTAAGATTTTTTACTTCATCAGAAATAATTATATCTGGGTTATCTTCCCATTTTTCAATAATCCTATCAAATTTAGAACCTATGGATGTCCTAACATCCTTGAATTTAATTATTGAAATAACATTTTTATCAAAATATTTTGGTTGTAATACGTTCTCTAAATTATTAAGTATTTTAGATATGGCAGCATTTCCATCTAAATAAAACTTAGATTCTCCAAACCACAATTCAGTTTTATCATCTCCTTCAATCAAATGAAACAAATCGTAGCCTTTTGCTTCTGCATTCTCTAATGGATTATAAAAATATCCCTTTGAAATCAGAACTTTAGTTCCCATATGCACTCTTAATATCGCATCGAGTAGGACTTCTCCAAAAAACCCATACTTTTGCTTTTCAAGATCTGACGCATCTTCTTCATACCTCAATGCAAATTGCAATGCTTTAATCTGTTCTTTACTTAGTTGTTCATAATCTATAAAATATTCATTTTTAGAATACTCCACTATTGAGTTATAAATAACTGAGCTTACTTTTTTCGAGTCATCTGTGCTAAAACATATATCTTTTTCACTAGTAATACAAGATTTGTCTATATTGCTTATTGAATAAGGTAGTTCATATTGAAGCATTATTGTATCTTTTATAAGTTTTTCCAAAGAACTTCGCATTTTATCCCCTCCTTCTATATGGTAACCTTAGAAGTATTTGCATACTCAACTTCATTTTCAACATCATATTGAAATTCCAGTTGATTCCACCCTCGCATATCCACTTCAATATTTGGATAACAGTTATGTAGAATAAATTTCATGAATTGATTAAAACATATCGGTGTTTGTATATTTATCCTAGTATTGTCATCTTGCATATGAAGATGACAACAAGGATGCTTATCTGTATTATTTGTGGTATCAAAATCCATTCTTATTGGTGTTCGCATTTTTATTTCTTCTGAACTACGAATGTTTCTCAAAGACATTTTCACAGCTTCAATCATTCCTAATTCTTCCTCTAAATTAGGATCAATCGTTACAGGGCATGGCCACCACAACAAATTTTGGCTAATCAATTTAGGTCCATCAAAATTAAAAGCACATCTTATAACTGAATAATCGCTCATAATCGCATTGTAAGAATATTTTTCAATTATTGTCTGATATTGAATTATTCTATTAAAAGATTTCCCACAAGCCCATCTACCTCCTGCTGGATTTCCCCATGATATTGTACAATTATTAGTTCCTTTATCCTCTTGAATTGTAGGTGGAATTGAAAATTTTACAATCTCTTGTCGTTCAAGAACAAGTAATGTGTTGATTATTTGCGTCTTAACACTTTCAGCATTCCTATTCATTATCATCTTCTCCAACCTGGCTTTTATATGCATTAATAAAAGCAATAACCTCTGGAGATAAACTTTCATCTAATTCACCTTTGTTCAACATTTTTGTTAGATCTTGAATTGCTTTTGACGCATGCTCTATCTTTTTCTTTTCTTCATCTGTTCTATCTCTATGAATTAATCTTAATCGTCTTAACTCTAATTCAGAGGGAAGATGAAACTTTAGCGCAAAATTATTGTTTTTGCATTTTTGTATTTCATTATTTAGTATTTTCATTTCTTCGCCAACTCCGCAAATTCTAACCCATGCTCTTGACCTGGTAATTGCTGTAAACAGAATATTGCGTAACTTAATCATTTCAGTCCCTTGTGCCGAATAATCAGCATTCACTATATAAACCATTGGTGCTTCATTTCCTTTTGCCCTAAAAATACTAGCACATGTTATACAACCCTCAACTCTAAACGTGTCTAACCCTGCTGTTACACCTGCTAAAATAGAATCTATATTTTTCTTTGCTAAATACTCCCTAAAATTCATATATTGTGATTTTGAATAATATGCATCTGGAAAAATCACCAAAATATCATCTGGGTCTAATTCATCTTCTTTCAAATTTTTATATATTTGTTCTGAAACCCATTTATACTGCTCTGCAACATTTTCAAAACACCCTATTTTTATAGCATCTTCCGGTGTCATTAAATCGTTAAAATATTTCGGTGAAGACATTGGATTTCTTTTTAACTCAATATCTTTTTCATAATCCAATATATTATTTGTCGCAACATAACCAATATCTTTCCACAACTCCAAATCATTAAACATTTGGACTAAACCTTCATTTTTATATATGCCAAAACCTAATGAATGTGCTATTGTCAATGCCCATGGTGTATTTCGATAGCATACAGGCAAAACAATATCTTTACGAGCTTCATCTTCTCCACATATTAGTTGAACAAGTGGATCTCCTTTATCATCCATTCCAAACATTTCGGTTAATGATGGCATGGATGCATCGCTTAAATTCTGTAATTCATCATAAGCAAATACTACCCTCTTTGGTTCTTTTGAAATTCTATAGCATATTTTAAAAAAACTGGTTGGCATGTCCTGTGCTTCATCTATAAGTATAGCATCATAATATGGTAAACAATTTGCGCTTGGAATATTGAGAAGTTCATTGCAAATTCCTTCAAACGCTTGATTTCTTCCATATTTTGCTTTAGCTGCATTATAATTGAGTGGTGATGCTCCACTTTTCATACAAAATTCTGAATATATCCCCTTTTCTCTATCAGTTCCCCATGAATGAATTATTTGTAATTTTTCCCAATCTGGAGAATCCCCAGAAAACTCATAAACAAATTTACTAATCATTTCAGTAAACTGTTGAAATAAACTTCTTGTATAAAAAGTTACAGCAATATTCCAATCCGCATGTTGCGTATGCAAGTATGCTGCTTTTAATGCCAGTACCACCGTCTTTCCTGATCCTGCTAATCCTCTGATTCTTTGTGGTCCTTCAGGTGTCTCAAATGCAGCTTTTTTTTGCCACTCATCTAGATTAGCAATTTCTTTCTCGATAGTTCTAATTTTTC
>JBFHFI010000172.1:0-4890 GCA_041583675.1 Butyrivibrio sp.
CCAGCCAAGGTTCAAAATTGCTTGCACTATGATTCATAACCGCATCTATCATAATTTTTATCCCTCTAGTATGAGCCTCTTTTATTAAATAGATAAGTTCTTCCTCAGTTCCAAAATCAGGATCTATACGAGTATAGTCAATCGTATTATACTTATGATTACTATCTGATAAAAATATTGGTGTTAAATAAATTCCTGTAATACCAAGATCTTGCAAATATGGTAATCTATCTATTATCCCCTTTAAATCCCCTCCATAATATTCATTCCATGTAGGATCTGTTTGAGAAATCCATTGCTGATTTACATATCTTTTTTTATGATTTCCCCCATTACAAAAACGGTCCGGAAAAATCTGATACCATATAGTATCTTCCACCCATGCTGGAGTTTTACAAATATCTGAAGGATTCATCCATGGGAAAATAAATCTTTGTAGCATCCAATCGTTATCAATATCCTCCAACGAATTATAAAATCCATCTTCTAATAGATATTGATGTTCTGTCTCCGTCCATAATTCAAAATGATATTTTAGACGTTTATATTTGGGCTGCACAATAACACTCCATCTATTATGATATAGTAGTTGCTTTTCTAACTTCATTTCTATCTTTTCGCCCGTCCATGTATTTTCCCCTGTCGCAATACCTGCCGAAAAAGGATCTCCCACATATACAATTACTTTTTTAATATCTTTTCCCGTTTGTATGCTAATCTTTTGGTTTGTTTCATCCAAGGAATAACAATCCAATAAATATGCATGATGTGATATTTCTGCTAATTTCATAACCATCCTCCTTTTTCATATTTGTATTATACAATCATTATTCTTGTTTATTCTTGCACAATCATTGTACAATATAATACTATACTATCATTTATATGAATTAAAAAAACATTGTGATTTCACACAATGCTTTTCAAAATTTATTATTCAACAATTTACAAAATTTTTTAATACTCGTAGTCTATACATGCTCTTTGTTTTCTTACTTTTGTAATATACTTACCAAATTCCTTATGTACTGGATGTTCTTGATAGATATTCAATCCATTAATATCCTCAAAATCACAAACCAATGCTAGCTCATAATTACTTTCCGGTGTTTCTTCAGAATTTACCACAGCATGAAATTCTTTTAATGTAGGAATCTGATTTTGAAAATCATTTAGCATCTCCAATGCTAGCTCTAGATTTTCTTTTTTCGACTTTCCTTCTGCTTCTTCTTCTAATTTAAACATAACAATATGTTTGATCATAATTTATATCTCCTTTTTTATATTTTTGTTAATAGACTATCTAATACTTCAAAATAATTTTCAAAAGTTTTTTTACAACATTTTGGATCTATAATCTTAATTCCATATGTCCTAATCCCCAATAAACTAAAAGCCATTGCAACTCTATGGTCATCATAAGTCTCAATCTCTGCAGCTTGTACACATCCTCCATAAATATATATGTTATCTTGATCCATAGAGCAGTTTATTCCCGCTCTAGATAATTCATTTACAATGGCTTCCATACGATTGCATTCTTGTCCTTTGATATGTCCTATATTTCTAATAACCGTATCTGATTCTCCATATGCAGCTATTACTGCCATAGTTAATGCTTGATCCGAAAAATCATTCATATCAATATCAATCCCTGAAAATTTTCCACCCCTAGGGCCAATAACCCTAATCCCATCTTTATCTTCTTGTATTGTACATCCCATCCGACCCAAAGCTTCAATAAACTTCATATCTCCTTGCATTAAATTTTTGTGAACACCAGCAACTTTAATGTTCCCTCCTGTTAATAATGCAATTCCATAAAAATAACAAGCTGCCGATACATCTGGTTCAATTGTATACTTTGTAATTTGAGGTTGTATATTCCCTTTCACTATATAATCTTCTCCAGTAAATACCACTTTGATGCCGAATTCTTCTAACATATTACGAGTAATCCTAATATAGGCTCCATCCTTTTTTTCACTAGTAATATGTATTTTCATGTCTTTCTTTGTCATAGAAGCAACCATTAACAGCGCACTCAAAAACTGTGTACTCTGGGTAATATTCATATTAATTTCATCACAATTCCCTTGATTTCCGATTATCTTTATAGGAAGATATCCCACTTCTTCCAAATATTCGATTTGTGCCCCAGCCAATATCAATGCTTGGAATAATGGTTTCATTGGTCTTTTTTTCATCTGATTAGAACATTGTATCGTATATTCCCCTGAAGAAAATGCTAACATTGCCGTTAAGAATCGAGCTGCAGTACCTGCACTTCCTACATAAATCTCTCCCTGTTTCAAAGGTATTTGTCCTGCACAACCTGTAATATCCACTGTTTTATTTTTTTCATCTTGAATAACTTCAAAACCCAAGTCCATCAAACATCTAAGAAAATTTCTAGAATCCTCGCTAAATAAAACTCCATAAAGAGTGCTTTTCCCTTTTGATAGAGCTGCTAGCAACAATGCTCTATTTGTCATACTTTTGGAACCCGGTACTTTAACAATCCCATTCACCGGTCCTTTTACCACAGGTACCTCATAATACTCTTTAACATCATCTTTTTGAAATAATTCCTTCATTCATCTTACTCCTAATGTTCCAAAATTTTATTGTGTATAAAAAAACAAATTAACATCACAATTTTTTCATAAGGTAAACATACTTTTTTCATAAATTTAAAGTATTATAAATTTATCAAAGGAAGAGAAACCTTTGTTCTATATAAATCTTTTTATAAATTATATATACTCCCCTTTTTTCAAGAACATTCATTGCAATGAATGTTCTTTTTATTTACAGCATAAGTTGATATATATTCACAATATCTTTTTCTGTTAAAGAAACAAATCCACCGACTATACTGTTTGAATCTCCACCACATGCTTTATGAGCCAACTCCTGAATATCTTCTTGCTTTCCACCTAATTCATGTAATGTCTTTGGCATTCCTATTTCCACTAGGAAATTCTGAAGGGATGCGATTCCTGCTTCTGCCGTATTTTCAGGATGCTCAAAATCCATTTGACATCCCCATACCCTACACGCTACCTGTGCAAATCTCATAATATTATGATTCATATTATATTTCATAACTGCCGGCATTGTCACTGCTAAACCCGCACCATGTGCACAATCATATAATGCAGAGAGTTCATGTTCTATTTTATGGCTTGCCCAATCTTGACTTCTTCCTACTCCACAAGAATTATTATGTGCCATCATTCCTGCCCACATAATATTGGCTCTTACCTGATAATTATTAGGATCTTTTACCACTTTTAATCCTTCATTAATTATTGTCAGCATAAGCCCTTCTATCATACGATCTGTAACTTCAACATCTGTTGAATTGGTTAAATACCTTTCATACAAATGGGCCAAAATATCCGTAACACCACATGATGTCTGATAAGCTGGCAATGTGGTTGTTAATTCTGGATTTAATATTGAAAATTTAGGTCTTAAAGAATCTCCAATTGCCCCTCTTTTTAACATTCCATCTTCATGTGTAATAACAGAATTCCCAGATCCTTCACTACCTGCCGCTGAAATTGTTAATACGGTTCCAATTGGCAATGCCGTTTCAACTTCTTTCCCTTGGTAAAAATCCCAAAAATCATTTTCATATAAAGATCCTGCTGCAATCGCCTTAGAAGAATCAATTACACTTCCTCCTCCTACTGCAAGAACAAAATCAATTTTTTCTTTTTTACATAATTCTATTCCCTGATATACCAATCCGCTTCTTGGATTAGGCATTACTCCACCAAGCTCTTGATAATATATATTTTCTTTCTCTAATGAATCTTTCACTCTTTGTAGCAATCCTGATTTAATAACAGAATTTTTACCATAATGAATTAAAACTCTTGTGCCTCCGAATTTTTTAATATATTTTCCAGCTTGATTTTCACTCTCTGTTCCAAAAACAAAATACGTTGGTGCATAAAATGTAAAGTTTTCCATATATACTTCCTCTTTTCTTTTTCGTTTATAGTTTTAATATTAAATCTTGATATAATATAACCGACATTAAGAATATAAAAATCGACATACAAATACCATTAAAACTTAATTCTATTTGTCTTGCCTTTAATACCATTTGATGCTTTTTAATTATACCATAATAAAGAGCATATCCAACTCCTACTGTTATTAAATATTCAAAGGCCTTATGTAAATAAGTTTGCATATCAATTGATGTTTGATCCCCTGTTATTATTTTTAAGATATAATTAATTGATAACATTCCCAATATACAAATAATACCTCCTATCCCCACTGTAATATCATGAAAATAATTATTTTTCTTTTTATTTTCTGTTTTTCTTCCCCATAACATTTCTGAATATTTTATAAAAATTAAAATGGTGCCTAAATTAATTAACATCACTCCATAATATACCCATGTTCCCTTTGCTCCATATGCAATCCAATATTTAGAAATGCTACCAATTAATAAAGGAGCTCCTGTAATTCCCAATATGGATAAAATAATTGCAATTCCAGCAATCGGTATTTTTTTCATAACACCTCTTATTTCATGAATATTCCTCGTATGATACTCTTCCGAAATCATTCCCGCAGACAAGAATAAAGTGCTTTTAAAAACACCATGAAATACCATATGTAACACAGCCCCTTGATATGCCCATATATTTCCACTATTTAATCCCATCATAATCAATCCAATTTGAGAAACCGTTGAATATGCCAATATTAATTTAATATCTTCCTGTGTAAGCACAAATATAAATCCAACCAATGCCGTAATAAATCCCAGCACCAAAAATAATTTCTCTGTATGAATCTGGGACGAAAACATAGTCTGTAACCTTATAAATAAATACACACCGGTTTTGATATATATCC
>JBFHFI010000173.1:0-4837 GCA_041583675.1 Butyrivibrio sp.
ATTTTGGTAAGAGCATATCGTTCCCTTGATATGTTGTCCTTTAGACATTGCAATAAATGCATAAAACCCTTGAATATAATCTTGATAGTCTTCAGACACTTGCACATTTCCAATATTGGTTACTGTAGATGTATTTGCTAATGCTGCAGATGTATAAATATATTTGATTGCAATATTTTTAATAAACAATGGAACAGCTCTCGCTATTAAGTTTTTTTCATTTGACACATTATATGAAAATAATTTTTCCAAATAATCTTTATTAATTTGTTCATGTAAACTTGTTTGAATAATCTTTAAAACTTGCTCAAAGGTATAGACTTCCTCTTTTGGATGAAATTCTGCCGATACCATTGTAAAAAAATTCTTTGTTGTACTTGAATTAAAATACGGTCTTAAATTTACAGGAACTGCAATTCTAATTGGTTTTTCCGATGGCATTTCATGTAAGTATTCCTGATAAGTGCTCCATGCAAATAAGGTAACCAAATATTCATTAATACTTACCTGATATTTTTTACAAACAGCTTTTAGTTCTGCAATATCCATATATCCATGCATTACTCCAAATTCACCTGTTCTAAGTTTTTCTCCATTAATTAGATATGCTTTTTGAGTTTTATACCCTTTTGCCGAACTTTTCTTGAAATTTCTCAAGAAACTATCCTCACGATTCAAAGAAGTATCGCAATGCAAATGATCTCCTAATTTATCTCTTAATTCTTGATGTACAAGTCTTAAATATTGATAGGTCAGCTCTTTTAAAAAAGTAATTCCTCCCATGCCATCTGTTAAAACATGAAAAACCTCTAAATTAATTCTTGTTTTATAAAAAGAAACACGAAATAAATACGAGTGATTTTGATTTCGAATAATAAATTGACAAGGAAAATCCTGTTCCTCTTTTACACGAGGTGCAGGTTTTCCATTTTCTTCAAAATAATACCAAAATATTCCACGACGTAATTTCAAATTAAATCCTGGCATTTTAGGTAATACGATATCAAGAGCTTCTTGTAATTTTTCTCCCTGTATATCCTCTTTCAAAGTAACTGAAATTCTATATACATTACTCATATTTTCTTGTGTAATCACAGGAAATACATGTGCTGTATTATCCAATCTATCCCATTTAATATCTTTATTAATCTTATTTTTCATCTCTCTTCTTTCCAAATAACTATAATATATTATATATTAATCTTTCATTTTCTAGGTGTCAATTACTTTTAGTTTCAAAAAAGCTAAAATAATGAACCTCATTTTTTATTATAATCAATTAAAAAATCAGCTAATATTTTATCATCTACTAAAATATGATAAAATGCAATTTCCCTTAATATATCTAAAAGGATATTTAATCCCTTCACTGGGTCTGATTTTAATTGAGGAATATTAATATTGGAAATTTGCTTGGTGATCTCTGCATGATGTGCTTTATGTGTTTCAATATTTTCATAGGCACTTTCTATCATTAACTGTTCTTCCGCATAGTAATGATAACTTGTATACTCACGTAAATGAACAATAATATCTAGCATCTGTGCCTCAGTAACGTTAATACATTGGTTCTGTATCAATTGCTCAATATCTCTAGCAATTCTAAAAAACTCTTTATGATGTTGATCCATTATTTCAATATTTAAAATAAATTTTGAAGTCCAATCAAATCTAAAATCTATCATATTACACCTTCTTTTCTAAAAAACAAATTACAACTTAATCATAACATAAAATTTAAGATTTCGTCTATGAAAAAACTCCACTTATACTTTAATCAATTAAATGTACAAGTGGAGTCCCTATTAACTTTTCATGTAAATATTTTACTATTTATTCTGTTAAGCTTGAAACATCAAACAACATGTCTCCGGTTCCAGTAACTTTTGGTAAGATTCCATCCCATTTATTAATCATCATTTTCTGAATAATTAAATCTGTTAGTGACTCAGTTAAAATTTGATTTGCATCTGCTTCAGCTTGTGCACTTATTACCATTGTTTCTGCCGCAATTTTAGCTGCATCTTGCTCTGCTTGTGCTTCTACAACTGCTTTTTGAGACTCTGTACGTGCTTTTTCTAATTCCTGTGTCGCTGTTTCAACTGCTTTTTTTGCTACAGCTTCAGCTGTAATCGCTGCTTCTATTTCTGCACCTGCATCCATATCAGTAATACTAATACTGTAAAAATCAACACCTGATTTTTCAAATTCAACTTTTAAAGCCTCTTCCAATCTCTCATATATTTCAGTTCTAGATTCTCCTAAAATATCCATTACATTATATGTCGTTGTTATTTTTTCCAAAACTCTTTGCGTTGTAGAAACAATAAGTTGATCATCCATATTTTCGATTGTCTTAAATTGTTTAAAGACAATATACGCATTGCTAGAATTTACCTTATATTTAATATCCAACTGACTTGTAACATATTGAGAATCCAATGTTTGTGTTGTTAGATCTTCCACCGTTACTGTTTTTACTTCAGTACTAATATTATAAACTTTATCCAATGGTGATTTCATATGATAGCCCTCACCTAAAGTATCATCTTTTGTTCCGCTTATTGCTGAATATACAATTCCAACATTATTTGCAGGTACAATTGCTAAAAATGATGGTACTAATAAAATCAATGTTAAAAGGGAAAGAAGTTGAAATCCTGTAAAAAAAGACACCTCTTTGCCTTTTGTTTTCATTATAATTGTTTTATGTACAACTCCTATTACTATAAAAACTATAATAAATAATATTCCAATAGATACTAAATATCCCAATATTGTTTCCTCCTTGTTATTAATTTCTTTTGATTATAACTGAAAAAGAATAAAATATCAATTTTATCTTAAATATCTGCCGCTATCTCTCAAGGATTACATACCCCACAAGGGCTATATCCCTGCTTAATTAATTCACTTTTCGTTCCAGAAAAAGACTCCTGATTTTCAGGATTAATATCCTCTACACAAGAACAATCTGGATCATGAAATTTATAGGTATTGATATTTAAAATATACGATTCTACTACACCGTCTATTTCTTGTTCCACTTCATAACTTTCACCATTGGCGTAATTAATTACAACTCCTGGCTGTATATTATATACAAATACATGGAAACTTATACCCTGACCCTGATCTTCCACAGAATATGCCTCCATAACAACCCCTTTTGCAACAAGATCATCTTGTTCATAAATAGGCGTAACACGATACAATACATGATTATTTGTTTGATCCACATAATCCGCCACTAAATTTTCAAATGGAAGCATTCCATCTACATTAAAATATCTAGTCCCCGTAATAAGGTTTTTCTCATTGGCATTTTCCCCTGCTAATTGAAACCCAATTAAATGACATCTATTATATAAATACCTTTCAGGAATACAATCATATTTCACAGTATGCCAACCTGTGGGTTTAATATGCCCAATGCTTCCTCTTTCTTCTGTTGGCATAATCTCCTGTCCTATACATGCGAAAGCAACTCCACAACGGTCCAAATCATCTAGATCACTATATTCTTCAAATCCTTCTGTTACATACTGGGATTCTTCAAACAGAGGAATATTATTATTAAGTTCTACATATATATTTTCAGAATATTCAGAGATTTCATCAATATTTTCATATTGTACACTGCTATCTTCTACAAAATTATTTTCAAAAATTGACCAGATACTAACAATAAAAGCAATAATAATTACCAAAGATGCAATAATTTTTTTTAATTTTTTCATAATTTTCCTATCCAAGTCTTATTTCCTAACATACTTATAAACCTTGAATATAGAATATTATTTTTAGGAGTTTAATTTCTTCGGTTTATTATTTTATTTTTAATAAATCATATCTTGCAATAAAGAAATATTTGCATCAAAATCAATACGAATTGCATCCAATCCATCTATTGTTTCATATGTCCATGTATCATCCGCCGGAACCCTAAATTCCTCTCTCTCAAATATTAGGAAAAAAGGTGCTTCCATAACATACCATGCCATTTTTGAATCAGGAATATTAGTCACTAATTCTGAAAGAATATTCTCTATATTCGAATACATATCCAATGGATTTTGAGATTCTAATTGACTAATTACAGCATTAATTACTTCTCTTTGTCTAGAAGTTCTTGCAAAATCAGTTCCCACATATCTAATTCTAGAATAACTCAAAGCTTGTTTGCCATCTAAAAGTAATTCTCCAGAACCACTTAAGTAATCAGCCCCTTCTTCTTCCCCCAAAAGCCCATTGATTTCTTTTAAATAACTATTGAGATAGGGCAGTTCTTCATCATCCACATCTATGGTAACACCACCCAGTTCATCAATAATATTTACAAAAGAAAAGAAATCTATATTAATATAATAATCAATTCCAATTTTAAAATTTTCTTCTATTGTCTGAATTAGTAAATTTGCTCCCCCATATTGAAAAGCCGCATTAATTTTATTTCCACCATATCCAGGAATTGTAACATAACTATCTCTTAAGATGGAAGTCATAACAATTTTTCTTTCTAGTCTATTAATAGAAACAACAATCATAGAATCTGATCGACTATCCACATCTGTACTTCTCGCATCACTTCCTATAACTAATATATTGGTAACAAAAGGACTTTCCTTTACATCAGAAGCTCTTATATATTCTGTTTCATAAGGTTGATAATCCGTATTAGATGCTACCGAAGTTAAAAATGCATGCACTGAAAATACCAATACTAAAATAATCAAAAGTAAGACCAAGAGTATTTTTAGCCCCCTGTGTTTCTTCTTATTTCTTTTTTTTAGTTTTGGTTCTTCATCTATTTGAGGTTGTCTTTTTTTTCTAGGGG
>JBFHFI010000174.1:0-4816 GCA_041583675.1 Butyrivibrio sp.
ATATGATTCGGAATGCTGTGAAAAATGATTTCAAAGATTTTGAAATAGAATATCAAGCGGTTGTAGATTCTGCTGGAAAGATCAAAGGGGCAGAAGCACTTTTAAGATTAAATACGCCAAAATCTAGGAAAATGATTCCAGAAGAATTTATACCAGTAGCAGAATATCTAGGACTTATTTCATATATTGGGGAATATGTGATGGAACATGCTTGTAAAACATTGCAACAATGGAACCAAGAATGTGACCCTGATTTTAAAATGCATATTAATCTATCTTCTATACAGTTAATGTCAGGATCAGCAGATGAAAATATTATGGAGATTATAAAGAAATATCAATTGAATCCTAAAAATATAGTAATGGATATTTCTGAAAATTCAGAGTTTAGAGATGAAAGTAAAGCTTTGAAAACATTGAATAGTTTACGTGCATATGGCATACAAATATCCGTAGACGATTTTGGGACAGGGGAGTTATCTTTGAATCTATTAAAAAAATTCAAGGTGAATCTTGTGAAAATAGATGGAACATTTATAAAAAAAATGATGAATGAAAGTTTCGAAAAATCGGTCTTTCAAGCATTGATGATTATGTCACAACAAATGAAGTTTGAAATATGTTTTGAAGGAATTGAAACACAAGAACAAAAAAATCTTGCAATACATTTGGGTGTTGATTATATGGAAGGGTATTGGTTTGGAGATGTAATGAATAAGTTGGAATTTGAGAAAGCATTAAAAAAGATAAATTATTAATATTTTATAAAGGGATTTTATCTGGATTTTAGGATTTATTTAGAACTTATACACATGAATATCACAAAATGTTAGTAAGATATAGATATCAACAAAGGAGAGACAAAATCTTTAAAATAATTGAAGGTTTTGCCAGCTCCGACTAACAACAATCTCCTGCAGGGGTTTAAATAGAGGTATTTATGAATAATATTCTAGAATATGTAAAAAGATATGCAAGTAGTACATTTAAAGAGATGAAGTTTAATGAAGTGGATGGATTGGTTTTTTCGGTATTGTCTTATGGCGATTTTTCTGGAATTGTACCAGCTAGTTTTATAGGAAGTACGCCAATCCGTTTGAATCAGGCAATTGCAATTTATTTTAAAAAGAGTAAAACTCGTTCGGAGATTCTTTCTCCTACATTTTTATTAGAACTTAGAGAATTAATGAGGCAATGTGCCCTTTCTAAACGTTATGGTTCATGTAAGTTACTTTCTTTTGTTAGCAATAATAACCAAAAATTAAAAATTCAATTTGGAGCCCTTGCTATTGAATATATAAAGGATGAATCTTTTGTAGCCTATAGAGGAACAGATAATACAGTTAATGGTTGGCGAGAAGATTTTGAGATGAGTTTTAAACAAATCCCGGCACAATTAGCTGCAATGGATTTTTTAGAGCATTTATTTGGTATTTATCAAGGAAGAATTATTTTAGGAGGACATTCTAAAGGCGGAAATTTGGCTATGTTTGCGGGGTTAATGACGCAGGGAAGTGATATAAGAATAAGTAATATATATAACTATGATGGACCAGGATTAACTTCGGAATTAATTGAACATGGGAAATATCCTCAACTAACAAATATAATTCAGAATTATATTCCTGAAAATTCAGTTGTGGGATTGATTTTTGAAACAGATTATACGCAATATATTATTGAAGCAGAAGGTGCTGGAGCTAAACAACATAATCCTATGAGATGGAAAGTTCGGAATAATCAATTTGTAGATTCTACTAATATTGCAACAACCAGTCTGATTTTTCAGAAAACAATGAAAGAATGGATCAAAAATATGGACAATGCAAATAAAAAAGAACTGACAGAGGTTTTATTTGGAATTATAGAAGAAAATGGATTTCAATCTTTAAACGAAATCAAGGACAAAAAGAATTTCTTTGTTGTTAAATATATAGCTTCACTTGTACGCATTAGTTCTAGGAAGAAAAAAATACTTGCATTATCTATAAATCGTTTTTTAAAAGCAGGGATAAAAGGTATTAAAATACAAAAATTAGGAATAATATCTGTAAAATAATTGACAAAAAACTAACAAAGGAATATCATTATAAAGTAAACAAAAGAACAATCTTCAGGGCAGGGTGTAATACCCGACCGGCGGTAAAGTCCGCGAGCGAAAGCATGATCCGGTGTAATTCCGGGACCGACAGTATAGTCTGGATGGAAGAAGATAAGCAATTTTTAATTATGGGTTTATTTTATGAATTTATAATTAATTCGAGCGAGTATTCCAAGCACCTGTAGATAAATCTATAGGTGCTCTTTTTTACGTAAACTATAGCGTCAAATAAAAGAAATATGGATGAATAGTAGCGTAGTCCCTGATTTATTAAGGAGGACAAAATGAACGATTTATTAAAAAACATTGAACTGAATGTAATTTTTCTAGTAGAGTTTTTATTGGTGATTATGGGTATTTTTATAATTGCATATATGGCAGAGCTATATATTAGAAAGAAAAAACCGACCAAGGAGAAAATATTATCAACACGAAAAATAGTTGTAATTGGAATGTTGTCAGCAATTGCTGTAATTTTAATGATGTTTGAAGTTCCAATTCCTTTTATTGCACCAGATTTTTATAAGATTGATTTAAGCGAATTACCAATTTTAATATGTGCATTTGCATATGGACCGGTTGCGGGAATATTGGCAGAAGCAGTGAAGATTTTGTTGAAACTAGTATTTAGAGGAACACAAACGGCCTTTGTTGGAGAACTTGCTAATTTTGTTATAGGAAGTATTTTGATTTTGGTTGCTTCAATTATCTATGATATGAAAAAAACAAAACGAATGGCAGTGATAGCCTGTGTTGCAGGGACTTTGTCAATGACAATTGTTGGCACCCTTTTAAATGCATTTTACTTACTACCGAAATATGCAGAAATGTATGGAATTCCAGTAGAGACTTTTATTAAAATGGGGACAGCAATTAATGGGAATATAGACGGAATACTTGCCTTTGTGATTATATGTGTGGCACCAATTAATTTAGTAAAGGGTGTGGTGGTTTCAATATTAACGATTATTATTTATCAACCACTAAGGCCGATTATTAAAAATAAAATATAATAAGGAGATGGTTATTTGAAAAATGAATTAAACTATTACACAATTGGCGATTCCTTTGGTGGGAATCAAGATTGGTTTACAACATTTCCTATGCGACTAGGAGGTTGTGCCGCAGCAACAGCTTGTGATGCATCTATTGTATTGGCTAGGAATTATAATATATTGAATATATATCCATATAAAAAAGAAAGTATAGAAAAGCAGGACTATATTGAATTTTCAAATGAAATGAAATCTTATTTAAAACCAAGATTACAAGGGATTAATCGAATAGAATTATTTCAAGAAGGATATAAGGAATATTTAAAAGAACATTCTATTGAAAATATTTCTGTTTCTGGATTTAAGGCAGATCAATCATTGGAATTAGCACAAGAGTTTATTATCAAGCAAATTGACCAAGGAATGCCTATTCCATATTTATTGTTAAGGCATCGTAATGTATTATTTAAACATATGACCTGGCATTGGTTTCTTGTAATTGGATATGAAGAAGAGGACGGACGGTTTTATATTCAAGTGGCTACATATGGAAAAAAACAAAAATTTGAATTGAAAACCTTTTGGGACACTGGTTTTTCTCAAAAAGGTGGTATGGTTCAAATTTTAATTAATAAATAATAGAAACTTACTTGCAAAAAAAATGGGATATCCGTATACTTATTTTGAGACACTGCCATAATTAGTGAAAGGTAGTGCGTAGAAAGGATATTTATATGAAATTTAACTTTGACAAGTATGATCTAATACAGAATGTAAGAATAGAGGAACTCAAGTCAGATGGTTTGCTTTTAAAACATAGCAAATCAGGAGCACGGATTGTTTTAATGCCTAATGAGGATGAGAATAAAGTATTCTCAATTGGCTTTCGAACACCGCCACCAGACAGTACGGGAGTTCCTCATATTTTGGAACATTCTGTTTTATGTGGATCGGATAAGTACCCAGTAAAAGATCCATTTATTGAATTGGCAAAAGGATCTTTGAATACATTTTTAAACGCAATGACATATCCAGATAAAACAATGTATCCCGTAGCAAGTTGTAATGATACGGATTTTAAGAATCTCATGGACGTATATTTGGATGCGGTTTTAAATCCTCATATTTATCATCATAAAGAGATATTTATGCAGGAAGGATGGCATTATGAATTGGAAAATGAGGAAGCACCACTTCTCTATAATGGAGTCGTTTATAATGAAATGAAAGGCGCTTTTTCATCACCGGATGGAGTGCTTTCTAGATATTGCTTGAATTCTTTATATCCGGACACTGCATATGCAACAGAATCAGGAGGGGATCCTGATTGTATTCCTGATTTGACATATGAAGATTTTCTGGCATTTCACAAAAAATTATATCATCCATCCAATAGTTATATATATATTTATGGGAACTGTGATATGGAAGAAAGATTAGCATATTTAGATAGAGAATATTTGTCTAAGTATGATTATTTAGAGGTGGATTCTGAGATAGAGTTTCAAGAACCTTTTTTGGAAATGCGAAGAACAGAAGCTGTGTATTCTATTACGGAAGAAGAGGGGACTCAGAATAAAACATATCTTTCTTATAATGTTTCTATTGGAACATCATTGGAAAAAGAATTATATTTAGCACTTGAGATTTTAGATTATGCGCTTTTATCAGCACCGGGAGCACCAGTTAAACAGGCATTAATAGATGCAGGAATTGGTGA
>JBFHFI010000175.1:0-4780 GCA_041583675.1 Butyrivibrio sp.
ATGGAAGATTATTTGTTGAGCAGTCTTGTTCCATATGCAGGAACATCTCCAACGGAGTGGATTTATATTTGTTTAATTCAGAATGGATCTATAGAAGTTTCAGAGAAATATAATGAAGCTCTGGATGAATATTTATTAAAAAATACAGAATTAAAAGCTACTGATTATATACGAATTGCATTGGCAAAATCATGTATGAATATTGATGAAGATTGGATTGAGATAGTAGCGGATACCTATATAGGGGAATCCGGTATTATGAGTGAGATATATGGACTTATTTTACTGGAAAGTAGAGAGTATAACACGCAAGTTACGGGAGAGAATATTGTGGAAGATCTCTTGGAGCGACAATTAGAGGATGGGGGATTTGCTCTTTCAGGAATATATGCGGACGCAGATGTTACAGCAATGGCACTACAAGCGTTAGCGCCTTATCAAACAGAGTATTCTGAAGCTATAGAAAATGCAGTGGATTGTTTGGCGAAGATTCAAAAAGATTCTGGGGCATATGCTTCTATGGGGGTTGAAAATGCAGAAAGCACAGTTCAAGCAATGTTAGCATTACAAGCACTGGGTATAGATTATAAAACTGATGATCGATTTATAAAAGATCAAAATATATTAGATGCATTATTAGAATATGCGATTGGTGATGGAAGCTATTCTCATATTCTTGGTGGGGAAGCTAATCAAATGGCAACAATAGAAGTATTGAGTGCATTAATTGGACTTGAATATTATGAAACCTATCATCGCTTTTTGTATAAATTTTCAGGAAGCGTAGTTTTAGGTGGAGAAGATGAAGTTGAAACAAGTGGTATTGTAAATCATATAGAAAGTACAGCTGGAAAAGGAATACAAATTACAGGAAATATGATTAAGGTAGGTGTAATATCCTTTTTAATTGTAGTGTTGGTAATGCTTGTTTTATGGATTGTTATGAAAAAGAAAATAAAAGAATTACGATATTGGGCTATTATTATAGTACTACTTGGTAGTGGAACCTTTGTCTTTTTTTCTAATATAGAAACACCTCAAGAACATTATGAGGCAGTTGACACAGGGCAGATGATTACTTATATTGAAATTAAAGGATATCATAATTTGATATTAGATAAGAAACAAGTTATGCTAGAAGAGAATGAAACTGCTTTTGATCAATTATATCAAATAGTGACATTGGAAAAAATAGGCATTGATTATAGTGGCAGTGAGACCTTTTCTTATATTTATGTAAAAGAAATTGATGGATTGCGAGAATTTGATTATGGAGTATTGTCTGGATGGACATATAGTGTAAATGGGATATATCCAAAAGTAAGTGCATCTTCTTATGTATTACAGGAAAATGATTATGTGCAGTGGATTTATACAGATTAGGAGTTAATAATGAGACAATTTGAAGATACACATCCAATGATTTTATTTTTGTTTTTTTGTTCTGTAATAATACCCGTAATGTTTGTGGTTGAAAATAGTATTATTGTTATAGGTTTGATAAGTGGAATTGTGTATTTATGGATATTGAATAAGCAGATATCTTGGAAACATCCCTTTTTAAGTGTTGCAATTGCATTGTTTTTTGCAGTGTTTCAGGGAATTTTCGTTCATAGAGGAGATACGATTATTATGTTTATTAATAATCGAGGAATTACTATGGAGTCGATAGAATATGGATGGGTTACAGGTATGATGCTTTCGGCTACTTTTATTTGGTTTTTATGTTTCTCAAAAGTTATTATTAGTGAGAGTGTAATGTACTTATTAAGGAAAGTACCTAAAACAGCATTATTAATAACTATAACTTTGAAAATGATTCCGTCTTATATGAGAAAATATAAAGACGTGTCTAATATGAATAAGGTGAATAATATACAAGATAAAAATGAAAAAAAGAATGTCTTAAAACAAATTTCTACAGTTTTTACATGGGCATTAGAAAACAGTATGCAAACAGCAGATTCTATGATAATGCGTGGATTTAAGACCCATAAAATACAGGGGAAGTTATATCGAATGCAAACAAGAGATATTATAATATTGATTGTGATTATATTAATGCAATTATTGTATTTTACACATGGAATAGTGAGAATATTATTATGTGTTTTTATGTTTAGTATTCCTATGATTTTTAGAATAAAGGAGCATTTGAAATGGATGTTATACAAATTGAAAATATGAGTTTTGGATATGAGTCGGAAAAGAACATATTGGAAGAGATAAATTTAAATGTAAAAATGGGAGAGTTGATTTTACTTAGTGGACCAACAGGGTCGGGTAAAACTACTTTTTTACAATATATAAAAAATAAGTTGGGTCAGGAAGCTGGATATGTAATGCAGAATCCGGATCATCAAATTTTCAGTGATAAAGTATACGGTGAATTGGCATTTGGACTTAATAATTTAGGATATGAAGAAAGTGATATTGAAAAAAGAATTGCGGAAACGGCAAGTTATTTTGGTATTACAAAATGGCTTTTTAGAGATACCCATTCTCTTTCAGGAGGAGAAAAACAGATTATAAATATTGCTTCTATTATAGCAATGCGTCCAAAAATATTATTACTAGATGAACCAATTAGTATGTTAGATCCTGTACGTGCAAATAGCCTTTTGTCAATTATTAAAAATTTACACAAGGACTTGGGGATTACAATTATGATTTCGGCACATAATGGGGATGAGGTGTTTCAAGAAGCAAGTAGAGTAATTGTTATGAAACAAGGGAGAATTGTAGCAGATGGAAATCCAATAGAAATTTCGGAGCAAATTATTCAAGATGTGGAATTGAATTATCTTCTTCCTACATCGGCTAGAATTTTTCAAGAAAAAAATAAAATACCATTATCTGTATCCCAAGGAAGATTGTTATTAAAAGGGATTCAAATTATTTATCATAAAAAAAGAAAAGTGTTTGATCAGGAAAAAGTTGTATTTGAAATGAAAAAAGTTAGATTCTCTTATGAAAAATATGGAGAATATATATTAAATGATTTTGATTTACAAATAAAAAAAGGCGAAATATTTGGACTGTTGGGAGAGAATGGAAGTGGAAAAAGTACGGCAGC
Source organism: Butyrivibrio sp. (assembly GCA_041583675.1). GTDB lineage: Bacteria > Bacillota > Clostridia > Lachnospirales > Lachnospiraceae > Eshraghiella. The sequence continues at coordinate 3,077 of JBFHFI010000175.1, forward strand.
GAAAATAGCTTGTGGAATACAAATACCTTATGAAGGGCAGGTTAAAATTTTAGGACATAAAGTGAAGCTTGGGAATTCTTATTGCTCTATGTTGTCACAAGATGTAACAAGCCATTTTATAGAAGATTATGGAATAGGGGAGTTTAAAGATAAAAATCCATATGATTTAAGTGGAGGAGAGCAACAACAGTTAGCATTGGATTTGGTTTTAAAGAAAAATCCTAAATTTTTAATATTAGATGAGCCTGCCAAGGGGCTTGATAGTTTAGAAAAAAATAAATTGATAGATAGATTAATTGATTTAAAGGAGAAGGGTGTGGCTGTTTTTTTGGTAACCCACGATGTTGAATTTGCAGCATGCGTATGTGATCGGATGGGAATTATGTATAATGGGAAAGTGATTTCTTCAGATACGCCAGAAAATTTTTGCAGAAATAATCTTTTTTATACAACCAATGTATCTAGAATTTTTCAAGATACGGCAAAAGATATTCTGACGGTACTTGATGCAAAAAAAGCATTGGAGGGACATTTATGAAAACAGTAGCAATGTCAGTGATGATTGGAGTTTTTATAGTTACTGGTATTATATTATTAATATATGATAGAAAAAATACCAATGTAAAAAAGTTGATTTTAATTGGAGTTATGACTGGTATGGCTGTGGTTGGAAGATTTATATTTGCACCTTTTCCTGGATTTAAACCTGTAACGGCAATTGTTGTTATTGCAGGAATATATTTGGGGACGGAAGCAGGATTTTATTGTGGAGCACTGACACCATTGATTACAAATTTTTATTTTGGGCAAGGACCTTGGACTCCTTTTCAAATGTTTATATGGGGAATGACGGGTATTGTGGCAGCATTATTAAGCAATCAATTAAAAAATAATAAAATAGTAATTATTGTTTTTGGAGTGATATCGGGTACTATTTTTTCTTTGTTTATGGATGTGTATTCAGTAGTGTGGTTAACAGGAGGATGGAATTGGCCCACATATTTTTTGATGATAGCATCTTCATTACCATTTACAGTGATATATGCCATTTCTAATGTTGTCTTTTTATTGGTTTTAATGAAACCGATTGGAGAAAAGTTAAAAAGAATAATTGTTAAGTATCAAATTTCATAAAGGTGTTGCTAAAAGTCAATTGCGGATTATATCTGTAATTGACTTTTTTAATACAGAATAGTTGACAAAAAAATAAAAATAACTCATAATATCTATATACCCCCATAGGGTATGTTGAAAGGAAAATAAAATGAGCTGTGATTGTAAAATGAAAAATACTGAAATTAAATTAAAAGAACGAGAAGATTCTGAAAAATCAACATTAATAAAAAGATTGAATAGAATAGAGGGCCAGGTAAGAGGTGTAAAATCTATGGTGGAGACAGATAGATACTGTGTGGATATTATTACACAAGTATCGGCAATACAAGCAGCTTTAAATGGATTTAATAAAGAATTGCTTGCAAGACATATTACAACCTGCGTTGTAGATGATATACGTGAAGGAAATGATGAAGCTGTACAAGAGTTAACAGAGCTTTTTAAAAAGCTAATGAAATAAAGGAGTGATATAATGCAAGAAAAATATGAGATAACAGGTATGAGTTGCTCTGCATGCTCAACTACAATACAAAAAAATATTGCAAAGCTAGATGGGGTGAAGGAAGTTCAGGTAAATTTACTAACCAA